>NZ_JAUBSB010000055.1:0-44747 GCF_036702135.1 Microcoleus sp. LAD1_D3
GGCCTATCTTTTTTTACCACAAGTGGGTCAACGCCTTACCTTGTCTAGCTTCTAACGGGGTTGTCACCCCCCCAGGAAAAATATATATGTCGTCCTCAAGAAAAAGGTAGAAATAGAAGAAGACATAGCAAGTTTTGGATTGGTTTGTATGGCGAAAATTGGTTAATTGCCAATGACTGCTGTTGGGAGTCGATAGCATCTATGAGGAGTTTAGCTCGCAATAAGCAGTCATTTTACCGGAGGGGGCTAAGAGCTAGAAAGCTGATAGAGCAACCGCTTTAGCCTCGTTGTCGCCCCCTGAACGTAAACAATCATGAGGAGGGCAACCGGAATTGATATGAATTGTCTCTCCTCGGGCCTGAAATAAAAATAGAGCGATAAGTTAAATTGACTAAAGTCTATGGTTCCATATTTCGAGCGGTACTGGCCGCAACCTTCCCGCTACTTCTACACTGGGCCAATTCGGATCAAAAGTCAAATTTTCCAACGTTCCATCGCTGTGAATTACAAACGTATCCTCAATTTTTGCTCCCGACAAACTCGGATTCCAAGCCACAGCCATATTTTCTGCCAAAATATCTGAAGTAGCCGGATTCGCCACAATTTCGCGCGCCAAATATCCGGTAGTTCCGCCTTGATGGTGTTCCGCAATTGCTTGAGGATATCCGTGCTCTTCGTAAGCAGTTTTAAGCGTATCATAAACCGCATTCAGCGTTAATCCCGGTCGACACAAATTTAGCGCCACTGCTTCAATTTCTCTGACTTGTCGGTGCAACTCTGAATGCTTTTCCCCAAGAAAATCGAAACAGACAAATCTGGTTAAATTTGCATACAAACCCCATCCCCTAGCGCAAAATACTAACATTGCTTGTCGTCCAATTTGTTCGGCGGTTGCTGTGGCGTGGCGGTACAGTGGCAAACGCCTTTCTCCAGCAACTAATGTCAGGGCTGGATGCAAACCTCTCGCCCACAAAGCCTCTGCACCGGCTCCGGCTAGCTGATATTCTGTCCATGTGGGTTTAGCGGCGGAAAGTACCTCTGTCATCGCTTCGCTGGCTAAAAGCCCGACTCGCCGATATCGATCTAATTCGCTTGACATCATTGTCTGTTTGCGAGACTCTAAAGAAGGGATTATTGGTGTTTCTTGCGCAGTTGGCCGATCGCTCATGACGTTACCGCCACCAGTAATTTCTTTGACAAAAGCTTCGCGCTGTGCAACATCAGCCCAAGGATAGATGTGCATTTGAAAGTTGGCTGGCAATTCCTCCTCCTGCAAGCGTTGAGCTTCGATTTCATCGGTGAGAACCCAAGCGTTTTCGGCAGTAATTAATATTTCTGCAACTCCGGTTTCTGCAGTTAGCAATACTGTATGGGAACCGCCGGCTGTGGCCCAGGCAAACCAGTCTGTACCGCGCAAGCGAAGGGCGATCGCTTTTGTTTCGGTTAAGGCTTTGCGGATGAATTCGAGTTTTGTATCGACTTCTTGGTTGAATGAGTTTTTCATAGATTGACCCAAAATCTAAAATCTAAAATCTAAAATAGATTGACGGATACAGCTTGCAATTCTTTAGCTTTTTCTTCGGGTAAAGCGTCGTTGGCAAACATTCCGGCGGCGAGTTCGGTTCCGGCTAGGTATTTTAATCGATCGCTCGATCGATAGGGGGGATAAAATTGGGCGTGCAAATGCGCTTCTGGATGGGGCTTCCCGTCTGTGGGCCCTTGAAACCAAGCCATCAAATAAGGGAATGGGCGATGCCACAAACCGTCGTATTTGAGGGTGACTGTTTTTAAGGCCTTAGCGAGTGATTGCCGCTGTTTTTGGGTCAAATCGATAAATGTAGCAGCGGGGGCGATTGGGGCAATCCACACTTCGTAAGGGTAGCGGGCACAAGCGGGGACAAAGGCGATCGCCTCTTCGTCTAAATAAATAATTCGCTGTTTGTCGGAAATCTCTTTTTGAATCAAATCTTGCAGCAAACCACTACTGTTTTTTTGATAGTAAACCGATTGACATTCTAACATCCGTGTCGGCACCGGTGGCACGAACGGATAAGCGTAAATTTGACCGTGGGGATGGTGCAAAGTTACTCCGACTTCGACGCCGCGATTTTCAAAGGGCAAGACGTATTGAATTTCGGAATTGCTGCCAATAACTGAAGTGCGTTCGGCCCATACTTCTAACAATAATTCCAAATGAGTTAACTCCAAAGAACCCAAGGAAGCCAGCGGATCTTGAGTGAAAACAACGACTTCGCAAATGCCTTTCGCTGGCAAAGTTTCTACAATATTTGCAGGTGCATTTTTTGCTTGCAAAGTCATCGAGGGAAAGCGATTGTCAAACACTGCTACATCGTAATCTCCCGGCGGCAATTCTGTCGGAAACTTAGGGTTAATTGTAGCTGCCAGCGGGTTGTATTCCGGCGGCGGCATGAAAGTTCTTCCCTGACGGTGGCTGGCGTATGCTACCCATTCCCCCCGCAAAGGATGCCAGCGAAAGTGCGGGTTTGCCTCTACGGGGTCATTGCTGGGACTTACGGCCGCGATACCTTCTGGGATTGGGTAGCGACTGTACAGTGTGAGTGGGCGGCCGTCTGGTTTTAGCAATGTTTGGGCGTACATTTTTTGTAGGGGCGGGCGATCGCGTTTAATATATGTTAGGAGTATAACTTCGTGCTTTGAGAATCCGCCCCTACCTAAAGTCGCACATTATGTTAACAAGTTTAGTTGGCAGTACCAACGTCCGCCGATCGTCCGCCAGTCCGGCAGGGGTTGAAACCCACGGGGTTTTTAGCTAAAGTGCTCGCTATGACGACGCATGAGTTCTTGAGTCGTATCTAAGAGGAGTTTAGCTTTGACAGGACTTACGCAGACCCACTATATATAGTGTGCCAAAAAAGGGATTTCATTTTTCTTTCATCAAGAGTGATATTCACGAGATTACAAACTTGATGGCTCAAAAAATCACCAATTTTCCTGTTTAACAAGATATAGCAGTAGGAAAGGATATAGGTCAGCCTAACTATTGCAGGAGAAATGAGTCAGCATTAGTTTTTTTAATCAGGGCTAAAGTCCTGACTACGATCGCAATTCCCAATTACCCAGTATATTTATCGATCGACCATTCGATCGAGCTTTTCCTTAACCAACAAATCTAACAACGAGCGCAACACAAACAAGCCACCGAATCCCGCAACCGCAAAAGCTGCGATCGCCCCCGTTTGATATCCGCCCACTAGCAGCACTGCACCCGACAAAAACACAAAACCAGTCAAACAAGCGAAAATTAGAGTTTTCAGGGCTAAGTTAATGCGTTTCAAGGCTCTTTCGCTCTCTAGATTTCGCACTCTAATTTGCAGTTCGCCCTCTTCAATTCGCTGCTCCAAACGGTTGAGATAAACTTGCGATTTGCTCGGCTGCCGTAACTTATATGTAATAAAACTTCGCGCTTGCCTTGCCAATTCTCCGATCGCATTTCCCCGCCCCTTGCTCACCGCAATACTCTTGACAAAAGGCTGAGCTGATGCTATGAAATTGTAGTCAGGGTCGAGAGTTCTAGCAATGCCGTCGAGAGTCGTCACAGACTTGACAATAAACATCATTTCTGCAGGCAAGCGAAACGGTTGCTGCTCGAACATGATGTAAAGTTCGTTCTTGATTTCATTAAAAGCTTGAAAGTCGATCGGCTTATCAATAAACTTATCCAACAGAAAAGCAATTAACCTGCGTACTGGCATCATATCCGGCATCGGCTCAACCAAGCCGATCGAAATTAAAGTATTGAGTACCTCGTCAGTATCCTTTCTCATCACAGCAAAAAAAGTCTTGACCATTTGGTCTTTAGCCAGAGACTTCACCTCAGCCATCATCCCAAAATCGTAAAAAATCAAGCTACCATCTTCTGTCACCGCCAAATTTCCCGGATGGGGGTCAGCTTGAAAAAAACCGTCAATTAACAACTGTTTTAAATAACAGCAAATTCCGAGTTGATTGAGCTTCACAATATCCACTCCAATCGCCTCTAAACTAATGCGGTCGTCCACCTTAATGCCGGGTGCGTATTCTAGAGTCAGCACTTTTTTAGTAGTGTATTGCCAGTAGACTTTCGGAACAATAACTTGAGGATATTCTCGAAAATTATGGCTAAAGCGATCGGAATTTTTACCTTCTTGCACGTAGTCAATTTCTTGATATAAAATCTTAAAAAACTCGTGATAAATAGATTCCAGGTCATATTTGCGCGTCCCAGGCAAATAGCGATCGCAAAAACGCATCACTTGGCGCACCGCCTTCACATCCAAATCAAATAAACTTTCCAAACCCGGACGCTGCACCTTTACAATCACATCTTCCCCGGTGTGCAGCCTTGCTTTGTGCACCTGTCCAAGACTCGCAGCAGCGATGGGCGACGGGTCAAAATCGCGGTACAAAGCATAAATATCCTTGCCTAACTCTGATTCTACAAGAGCGATCGCCTCTTCGGAACTAAACTGAGGAACCCGATCTTGCAACTGTTCGAGTTCCTTCACATACTCAAGTGGCAACAAATCCGCGCGAGTCGAGAGAGACTGCCCGATTTTAATAAAAGTCGGGCCTAAATTCAGCAAAGTATTGACCAACCAATGAGCGCGAATTCTTCTAATATGAGGAGAATTATTTTGCAGCAGTCCATCCCACCACAAAAAAAACATAAACTTTCCCGCCGCTGCAAAAATGTCTATTTGTCGTGCCAGTGGCGAATATTTAGAACGTTGCCAACGCAGGGTTTTAGGTGCAGCTTTTGTGAGCATAATATTGGCGATCGAATTCCATGCACCGTGACAATTTTTAGGGGACAATCCAGGACGCAGAAACCGGCTTGTACGAAAAGACGGGTTGCAGGCCTTTGAAACACTTAAAAAACTCAGTTTATTTGGTCTATACTGCGTAATATCATCTCCGACTATACAATTATAATTAAGTTCCTAGCAAGTAATGCAAGTCCTGATTAATTAATAATAAATAGAGGACACTCATACTCACTACAAACACGCACTAATTACGGGCCAATAACCCGACATAATATAAGTCATGGGGAAAATCAGCAATGGAGAATCGGCACTTTAGAGGGGAAACCAGACAAACAAATCAACAATGAGGATGTGGTAGCGTTTGCCGCATCCACATCTCCCTAAAAAAGCAAGTCTTAGTTTGTTCGCTGCCAATTCACAACCACTTTTCCACCAAACTATTATTCTAGATTAGAGAGTTCCGCTGGAAATTGAGGCAGAGTCAGAGTAAAAGATGTACGCCACAACTCGTCAGCTTCTGAACTTTCCGCCGGACGGCTAGATACATCAATAGTACCATTCAAGTGCTGCACTAAAGACTTTACCAGAGCCAGGCCCAAACCCGTACCGGCGATAGCTTGGTCCGTAATGCCAGTGCCACGGCGGAACTTGTCAAAGATGTGGGGCAAATCAGCCGCAGAAATGCCGGGCCCGAAATTACAAATGCTCAGGACAATATAGCCGGCTGCCTCAGACGCCTCCAAAACTACCGCCGTTCCAGAAGCAGAGTATTTTCCAGCATTCGTCAGTAGTTCCAGGAGTACCCGATTGAGAATGTCCGGGTCGGTTTCCCAGCAAGGGGTCAACTTGGGCAAATCCACCTTCAGAGTCAATTGCTTATCCGCCCACTGTTTTTCAAAATCCCTAACTAAATCTTGAAATAAACGGTTGAGATCGATTTTGATTTGAGAAATTGGGACTTGCTGAGGCTCAAACTGCTTGAGGGCTAGCAAATCGTTAACCAGAGCAGTTTCCTTAGAACACTGCTGTTCTAGAATTTCGAGATACTTAGTCCGACTCGCTGACGGCAGTTCAGCTTGTTTGAGCATCAGAATCGCCAGCTTCATGATTGTTAAAGGGGTACGCAACTCGTGACTCAGAGTGCTGAGAAACTCGTCTTTAATCAGCTTCAATTTCCGCATTTGCTCTAGCTGATTGGCAGATTGTTCGTACAGTTTCCCCTGCACGTCCAGGCTTTGCTGCAACTGAGTGGTTCTGTCGAAGACTAGGGCTTGCAATTCCTTAAGCGTTTGAGTTTGGATAATCATCTTGCTCGCTTGAGCGCTGACTGATTCGAGAACTTCTAATTCTTCCGGGTTCCAAGTGCGCGGCTTCGAGTGCTGCAAAACCAAGAAACCCAAAACTGTTTCCTGGCAGCTACCGCCCGTGAGGGGAACCAGCAGCAAGCCGCGAATGCCTTGGAGTTTCAAAATTTCTGTGGCGACCTCTTGTTCTTTGCCGATTAATGCGCTTGCGTCAGCGAGGGCGAGGGGTTTGGGTGCGCTGTGGAATGCTTGGTGGCACAAATTAGATTCAGACAGCCAAAAAGCGGGAGAGTTATTTGGTTTTGAGTTGGGGATTTTGGATTGGGAAGTAGCAGTTTTATCCTTGTTTTTTGTTTTGGATGTTGAGCTTTTTTTTGCGGCAGCGTTTTGTGCTATTGGCTGTTTATTTGGATATTTTTTTACAACAGATTCGCAAACTAATTCGACTTTCGCTTTGGGGGTTTGATTGGGCGAGCGATTTGTAAATAGAGGGTCTGTATATTTCAATAGCAAGATTTGACCTCTATCTACTTCCAGGGTATCAACGGTATTTTCAATAACTTGCTGCAATATTCGCTCAACTTCTGAAGTTGTCTGGCTCAATGCAGCAACTGAGATGAGTAGATTTTTGTATTTAGCTTGTCGCTGTAACTGTTCATTTAAGCTGGCAATTTCTTGAGTTTTTAGAAGGTGAGAAATCGCGCTGCCGATCGCCTCCGATGCTGCTTCAAGGCGCTGGATCTCGGCTACCGACCACTCGTGAGGTTGCGACTTACCAACAATCATCATGCCATTTACAGCCCCTCCAAATCGCGCAGCCCCTGCCAAAATTGCCCGAAAAGGCAGCGCAGTCACAGGGGAATTGGGCGATGAAGCTGCTGGACTATCAAGATAGTCGGATATCGCCACTATCTCCCCGTCTACTAGGACGTTGGCCCAAGCGGGATGTTCGAGTGATATGCTAGGGGGTTTTAATCTTGGGGTTTGGGCGTGTTCCGGTGTTTGAGTGGAATCCACAGCACCGGCAACATAGGGGCGATCGCTGCTATTTTGCCAGCAAGCATTCGGATGTACTACTTTTTGGTCAACCACAGCAGTAACCAAACAGAAATCTGCCCCCCATGCAACCCCCAAAGTATTGGCTATTCGCAGCAGCAGGAGTTCTCGATCAAAGCTGGTGGCGAGAATTTGGCAAATTTGTCGCCCAAGAAGGGCAGGATCGACCTGGTACTGCATAAGACGATCCAGAAATTTTTGGACTGATACTGGCTCTGCGATTTGCGGTAAATGCAAAGTGCAAGACTCTGACGGCGATCGGTCGATCGGACTAAAGTCTTGATTTCCCTGGCAATCGATCATGGCAACCAAGCCTTTATTCTAAGATGTTTGAGCCGGCTTGCGCTGCAAATATAGAACCTATCCATAACTGTCGGCTTGACCGTTATGAGCCTGCTTTCTGTGTTTGTGCAGCTGATCGGCGGGTCGCTCGATATGTAAAAATATACCCAGATCTGACCGAGTTCTATTTTCCTGTTTTTTACCCTTCGATCTGTACGGGATGAACTTTACCATCCTTTACCGGATGATTATCAATCCCATTCCCGCTAATTTTGACGGTTATTAGTAGTATGAAGTTTTTCTAGAGACCGCTTAGTGACACCCCTCTTCTCACTGTGTGATGTTTCCTATGTGAAATACCTAGCACTGACCTTCGGTGAGCGTGTAGGCTTCGTGTCTCGTTTGCCGTTGCTCTGTTGGGTATCTCATTACTGAGACTCGTCACTGAAGACGAGCCGAGTCTTACACAGCATTTCTGGGCTTTTACACCCTTTATCCCTTCGTAGGGAACCCACGCAGAAGCCCTGTTTCCCAAGGCAAAAACTATTTTCGTACAACAAACTTGGATTGTATTTTATGGTGGGACGTGCCTTACCAACCAGCGGTCTGTTCTTTTCCCCTTTCTCTCGCAGTTGTCCGAGGCCAAGCATATTACTGCTACTGTAGCCTGTTGTTTGCAGTCGAGTGGGTGGGTCGCAACCACTTATATCTTACACGTTTTTTTTGCTAGAGAAACAGTAAATTGTCGCTCTTTTTCATAGACCTTGCTTGGCTTATATCCCGACGCTGAATTGAGTACAATTACAGCGTGGGACTTAGACAAATTAGTTAAGTTTGTGATCTTAACAAATTTTTATTTTGATACAAATCCGCCGATCGAGTAACGCCGATCGCAAAAATTCCAAATCCCAAAATTATCACTCATAACATAGTTGAGAGTTTTCGAGTTTTTGCTCAAAAACTCATTTTGCACAACACCTAGAGCCGTGCAGCTAAGTCTCTGGTTAAATTTATCCCAGTTACCTGCTTACTTATTTTGTGCTTCCTGTTGGGCTTTATCGCTATTTTGGCGGTAAAGTGCAGTCCGGTTCAGAGCCGTTGTGTAGCGGGGGTGCTTGGAGGGCACGGCGGCCATCAAATCCGAAGCTTGCTGCCACTTAGCAGCTACGACTAACCAATCCTCGCGAGATTGAGCGGTTTTGCCCTCGGTGGCTGCTTGTTCAGCGACTCGTACTGCTTGGGCAAAAGAGTCAACAGCAGAATTAACAGTCTCCTTAGAAATTTTCAAAGCAGGCTTTGCCTCCGAAGGAGGGGCAGTGGCAACTGCTTGGGTGGTGGCTTGTGTGCTGTTTGGCACTTGGGAATTAAGTCCTTTGTGGATGGCGGCCGCTGCTGCAAGCAACAACACGGTCAAGCTGATGCCGCCGACGATACCACGCTGAAATTGCCGCGGTTGCTGCATCGATCGAGGTATAGCGATTCTCGGCAAAGCCCGCTTGCCTGCCACAGCTTGGCGTTCGTGATGGGCGGTGGCTAAACGCTTGAACAAATTCGGCTTTCGGAGTTTAATTTCTTGAGACCACAAGAGTTGATTCTCCGGATCGCGGCTAATTTCTTCGAGCCACAGCAGTTGGTGTTCTCGGACAAGCCGGCTGTTGATGTTGACTCGGCGAATATTGTGGGGCGAAATACGTTCCAAAATTTCTCGGACTCGATCGACCAAACTAGACTCTTCGAGCAGTTGGGGCGTTGCAGCTTCGCACAGCAGTTGCAGCACCCCGTCTGCAAACACAGCTCGGGCCCTGACCCCTATCTGTGCCAGTTCGTCATTAAGGATTTGAATAATCGATGCAACCGAGCCCTCGCGAGCTTGTCGAGCAATGTCATCTATTGGATTTGCCATAAAACTATCTTGACGCTTAGCAATCTGTTAATTGTTAACCCAAAGTCTCGGATCTAATTTTTACTCATACAGGTTATCACTGACACTGCCAGGTTAAAATGAACAGATGCAAATCTTGCATACCGATCCACTTAAAATTATCACCACAGCATCGAGCGAGGCTAACAGAAAATAAACTATGGGTAAAGTAATTAGCGGTCAAATTTTTGTTGTAGACGACAACATCGATACAGATCAAATTATCCCTGCCGAATACCTGACCCTGGTTCCCTCGAAGCCGGATGAGTACGAGAAACTAGGCAGTTACGCTATGATTGGGTTGCCCGATCGCTACGGTAAGTTTATCGAATCCGGTGAACAGAAAACCCGGTATCCGATTATCATAGCGGGCGAAAATTTTGGCTGCGGTTCTTCGCGGGAGCACGCTCCGATAGCTCTCGGGGCCGCCGGCGTCACAGCGGTGGTGGCTTTGTCTTACGCCCGCATTTTCTTTCGCAATTGCTCGGCTACTGGGGAATTGTACCCGATCGAATCAGTCGATCGGCTCTGCGACTTGTTTGTAACCGGTCAAGAAGTGACGATCGACTTTACAGCAGAGGTAATTGTCAACCACACTCTCGATCGAACTTGCTCCCTCAAACCTTTAGGAGAAGTAGGCCCAGTCATTGATGCCGGAGGGCTGTTTGACTACGCGCGCCAAACGGGAATGATTGCGGCTCGCTCTTAACTTTTAAAACCCCTGCAATGTAGGGTGTACCACCGGGCGCACCTTACCAATATCTTCTTACTCAAACCGCTCCTATCTAGGATCGCGGAAATTTTCTCAAATCGACTCAATAAAATTCAATAAAATACGCTGGTGAGCAATGCCAAAAGGTCGCACATCTCCTGACTGCTCAGAAAAGCATTTTCCCGCCCGAATCTGCTCCGGTGTCAACAACTTCATATCCCAACCTTCAAGCAAAACTAAATCCTTGACATCTGCACTAAGTTGTGAGTGAAAAACGTGGCGAACAACATCTTTTTCGACATCACAACAGAAAAAAGAAACACTTGCAGGAGCATAGCCAATTTCCTCTGATAATTCCCGCACTACAGCAACTTCCGGCGTTTCCCCCGGTTCCAAGTGTCCGCCAAACAAAGCCCAATGTCCCGGATACCTGATATGAGGAATATCGTCTCGCAACTGGCAGAGAAACTTGCCGTCTTGGTACAAAATCGCGATCGCAACGTGAATTTTAGTCATTAATTAATTAGTTAGAAGGAAGAAGGAAGAAGGAGCAATTATTAAATAACAAATAACAAAAAACCAATTACCTTCTGCCTATTTCCCCTTTTCTGAACTGGGAGTGCGCTTTAACTGTTCCATTTCCTCAACATAAACTTCACCTAAATCCTTTCCTGCCAATTCCTTCAGAGTAATACTCTTGTAGCGGACTTCTCCCTTCAGCAACACTTCATCGCCAAGCTGGGGCAAATCTTGCTGGGTTAAAATCCAAATACTGCCAGTACCATCCTCAAGTTGATAAGCCGCATTCCCCACAAACGGAGCGCGATTTTCCACCTTTCCCCGGAGATAAACTTCAGCATCCACTTGTCGCTTTTGTTGAACGTCGCCAATGCTAGCCACATTAAAGCCAAGATTAAGCTGAGACAGAGGTAAATTGCCACAACTGAAAAAACCGCTGGCGAGGATTAGCGATAAAGAGCCGGTGCAGAATCTTTGAACCCAAACTTGCTTAATTGCAGTAGTCATTGGTCAACTGATTTGAGATGTGAGATACGACTTACTTTAACAGAATCCCAAGAATCGATCGCAAGTAAGAAATTTCTCTAGTGTAGTCCTTGGCGGGGATTAAGCTAAAATCTAAAATCGTCCGCCCCTAACCCAGAGTCTACAATGGATGCCAAAACTGCTCAAATACTAGATGGCAAAGCTTTAGCGACAAAGATTCAAACCGAGCTGAGCGATCGAGTCCGCGCCCTACAACCCCAAAAGGGGCGTCCTCCGGGACTTGCGGTGCTGATGGTGGGCGACAACCCAGCTAGCGCAGCCTATGTTCGCAACAAAGAGCGAGCCTGCGCTAAAGTTGGCATAGCTTCCTTCGGTCAGCATTACCCCGCAAACGCTACTCAAGCCGAACTAGAACTTGCAATTCGTGCGCTCAACGAGGACGATCGAGTAGACGGCATTTTAGTTCAATTACCGCTACCAGAACACTTAGATGCAATTTCGCTGCTGTACCAAATTGCCCCCGACAAAGATGCTGACGGACTTCACCCTGTAAATTTAGGTCGTCTCGTGCGCGGGGAGCAAGGTTTGCGGAGTTGTACTCCCGCCGGAGTGATGCGGTTATTGCAGGAATACCAGATTGATTTAAAAGGAAAAAACGCCGTAGTTTTGGGACGGAGTATTTTGGTAGGTAAACCGATGGCGCTGATGCTGTTAGAAGCCGATTGTACTGTTACGGTAGCTCATTCGCGATCGCAAAACCTAGAATCGATTACCAATCAAGCCGATATTTTAATAGCCGCAGTCGGTCGCACAGAAATGATTACAGCTAATATGGTCAAACCGGGAGCAGTAGTAATTGATGTCGGTATTAACCGCGTCGTCAATCCAGACGGTACGAGTCGTTTGGCCGGAGATGTGGATTTTGATGCTGTTAAAACAGTAGCCGAATTTATCACGCCGGTGCCGGGAGGAATCGGGCCGATGACTGTCGCTATGCTGTTGGAAAATACCGTTTCGACCTACAGTATTAAGTAGTAATTAGTCATTATAAATACACCTAACGTAGGGTGCATCCCTGTCGAAAATTCGGGTGAAAAATCGATCGAATTTTCAGGAAGCGACGCACCCTACTGCTTGACAGCAACTACCCGAATTCGGCGATAATCTGCACTCCAATTACTATCGCGGTACAGCGCCGATCGCAAACGCTCTTCAACTGCGTTAATTACGTGCGATCGGACATCATCAGACAACCCCGACAAAAACCCGCCAGCAAACATCTCAATCCAATTTACCATACCCGCGCTGCCGCCTTCTAGGGGAGTCGGGCGATCGAACAAAACCGCATAACCCACATCAAATCCCTGCTTTTCCAAAAGCCCAGCATACTCGCCAATACTCGGAAAATACCAAGGATTAAGCGCTTCAGGCTCCTGGCAGCCAATTTCTGACAAAACACTCAAAAGCGCCCGGACGATCGCCCCCACGTTCCCCTTACCGCCAAACTCAGCCACAAAACGTCCTCCCGGCTTCAGCGCTTTTGCCACACAATTAATCACAGCATCCGGCTGTTTAATCCAGTGCAAAACCGCATTAGAAAACACAGCATCTAACGGCTCTCCTACTTTAAAACTCGTCGCATCTGCGGCAGCGAAGTTAATGTGAGGATAGTTTACTATTGCCGTGGAAATCATCGACAAAGATGAATCAATACCTTGCACAAAAGCACCACTGTGAGCAATTTTTTCAGTTAACTGCCCCGTACCGCAGCCCAAATCCAGAATTTGTTCACCAGCCTTCGGAGCGAGTAACTCCAAAAGAGATTCGCCGTACTGCCAAACAAAAGCATGATTTTGCTCATAAAGAGCTGAATTCCAAGAATTTTCCGACATTTCTTCTCTTCTTTCCTCTTCTCTTTTCTCTTTTCTCTTTTCTTCTCTTCGCGTTCTTCGCGCCTTCGCGGTTCGTTATTAACTTATTTGCCAGCAAGCAGACCAATTCCATCCCCATCCATACGGCAAACCCTAATATTTTGCAAAAGGCGCGCTCCCTGCTTTTGGTAAAAAGCAATTCCCGGCGCATTGCCAGTATTAACAGTCCATTCCATACGCCCGCAATTTGTTGACTCAGCAATTTTTGCCAAAGACTTTAACAGTGCTGTACCGACTCCCATACCGCGAAAATGAGATTGCACAAATAAATCATCAAGCCAAAGGCAAGGCTGCGCCAAAAGACTTGAATAGGAAGCATAAAACATCGCAAACCCTACCGCTGTGTCGCCAACTTCCGCCAACAATACTCGCACTAGGGGAGACTCGACAAATAGTGTTTGCTTCAATTTGTCTGCTGTTGCTTGTAAAAGATGTGGAACTCCATCGAATTCTGATTTTTGCGAAATAAAAGCCAGAATTAGTTCCAAATCTACCAGCTCTGCTTCTCTAACTTTGATATCCAAATTAGCCATTGTTTAATTCTCAACTTCGCCTATTAATCACTGTATGAAATATCATCATCAATGTCCAATATATGTTTTGCTAACAACTTATACTTTTAAAGTATCAATCATTGGGACTTATGGAACTTCGGCATTTGCGTTATTTCATTGCAGTTGCAGAGGAACTGAATTTCACTCGTGCAGCCGAAAAACTGCATATTGCCCAACCTCCGCTGAGCCAACAAATCCAGCATTTAGAGGCAGAGTTGGGGTTTCAATTGTTTCGCCGCACCAAGCGGACGGTGCATTTAACGGCTGCGGGACAGGTTTTTTTCGAGGAGGCCGAGAAAATTCTGCAGCAAGTCGATCGAGCAATTCAACTCGGCCGACAAACCAGTCGCGGCGAACTCGGCCAACTAACGATCGGCTTTGTGAGTTCTGCAGCACACAACGTGGTTCCAGCCATTTTGCAGGCGTTTCGCACTCGGTGTCCCGCCGTCACGCTGGAACTGCACGAACTGACGACAAACGAACAGTTGCAGCGGCTGCGGTTCGGGCAAATTGATATCGGCTTCGTGCGTCCTCCGGTTGAGGAAGAGGGGATAAATTCTGAAATCGTTTTTCGAGAACCGCTGATCGTGGCACTGCCAGAAACGCATCCGGCGGCCGATCGCACACATCTTGAATTACGCGAACTCTCTACCGAACCCTTTATTTTATTTCCGCGATCCCAGGCTCCGGGATTGTACGATGCGATCGTCAGTCTTTGTCAGCAAGCAGGTTTCAGCCCTCGCGCAGCTCAAGAAGCAATTCAAATGCAAACCATTGTGAGTCTGGTAGCCGCCGAGATGGGAGTGGCGATCGTCCCGGCGTCGATGCAAAATTTCCAGCGCAGCGGGGTTGTTTACAAATCTTTACCAGAATCAACCTGCATTGTGGCGATCGCTCTAATTTGGCGCAGCGATCCAACGGCCGCGGTGCAGCGGTTTTTGGAAGTCGCCAGACAAATCAGCTGATTTGAGATTTGAGATTGTAAATTTTAGATTGACTGGTAATTTGACAAAGTTATCAAAACTCAAAGATTTTCTGTGCAACAACACCCGTAGAATGATTAATTGATGCTCGGAGTTCGAGCAACTACTGCCGTAAAAGTCGGCACGATCCGACCTGAACGGCTCACAATATCCCACATAATTATTCAGTACAAGAGAGCAAGGGATGGTATTGGCAACAGAAATGGGTTCGTCCCAACCGGAATCCTCTTTCGATTTATCTACCTATCTAGTCAAGCGAAAAGAGGCGATCGAGGAAGCTCTCGACAGTGCACTCCCGGTCATCTACCCAGAGAAAATTTACGAAGCAATGCGCTACTCGCTGCTAGCGGGGGGCAAGCGCCTGCGTCCGATCCTGTGTCTGGCTAGCTGCGAACTGGCCGGCGGCACTACATCTATGGCAATGCCCACAGCTTGCGCTTTGGAAATGATCCACACCATGTCGCTGATCCACGACGATTTGCCGGCAATGGACAATGACGACTACCGGCGCGGCAAACTGACGAACCACAAAGTCTACGGCGAGGATATCGCCATTTTGGCGGGCGATGGTTTGCTGACCTATGCTTTTGAATTTATCGCCACTAAAACTCAGAACGTACCCCCCCAGCAGGTGTTGCAGACGATCGCCCATTTAGCGCGGGCATCGGGTGCCGCTGGACTCGTAGGCGGTCAGGTGGTTGATTTGGAATCGGAAGGAAAGACAGATGTTTCTCTGGAAACTTTGAATTACATTCACGCTCACAAAACAGGCGCGCTGTTAGAGGCTTGCGTAGTTTGTGGGGCAATTCTGGCTGGGGCCTCGGGTGCAGATTTGCAGCGGCTGTCTCGTTTTGCTCAAAATATTGGGCTGGCTTTCCAGATCATTGACGACATTTTGGATATTACTGCTACCCAAGAAGAACTGGGCAAAACTGCTGGCAAGGATGTTCAAGCAGGGAAAGTCACTTATCCGAGTTTGTGGGGAATTGAGGAGTCTCGGCGCCAAGCTTCGCAGCTTGTTGCTGATGCTAAGGCTCAATTGGCAGTGTTTGGGAGCAAAGCTCTACCGCTGCTGGCGATCGCCGATTTTATTACCAGCCGCAGTAACTAGAAATACCAAATAATATGCAGGAAATTTGCAGCGGCATCTTAAACAATCATATACTCGTGGTTGCTTTGCTCGCTTGTCTGGCGGCTCAGATCATGAAGCTGCCGATCGAGTTGGTCAAAAATCGCAAGTTTAATCTTCAGTATTTGGTAACAACGGGGGGAATGCCCAGCGCTCACTCGTCTTTTGTGGGCGCTTTGGCTGCTGGAGTCGGACAAACGATGGGATGGGAAAGTCCGGACTTTGCGATCGCTGCGATCTTTGCAATTATTGTGATGTACGACGCTGCAGGCGTCCGCCAAGCTGCAGGCAAGCAAGCTCGCATCCTCAACCAAATTATTGACGAGTTTTTTGAGGAAGATCACAACCTTAATGAGGCTCGCCTGAAAGAGTTGCTGGGACACACTCCTTTTCAAGTGCTTGTCGGTTTGGGGCTGGGAATCACTATTGCTTGGATCGCAGGGCCTGCATATTAAGTTTTAAGTACGGAGTAAATTTGGGGCAGTGGTGTTTTTTGACGAGTAGGAGGTAAAAGTTGGCGGCGGGGATTAATTGTTCGGCAACTCATCCGTCTCTAGCTCAGAAAAGCACCCGAACTTTTTGGAAGTTTCTGGCAATGCCTATTCCCTAATTAAGCATTTCAAAAAGTTTTTTCACTTCCCACTCCTTGGAATTGTTTTGCTATGCTCCAAAGACTATATGTACACAACTTCAGATGCCTAGAAAACTTTGAACTGCCCATAAAGGGGATGCCATCTGCTCTCTTGATTGGAAAAAATGGTGCAGGTAAATCAACTACTGCCTCTGCATTAGAAGTCCTTCAGAAGATTTGTCGAGGCATCAATAGAATGCGCGACCTTGAAAAACTTAACCTTATTAGCTCGAAAGATTTCGCTCGTGGAAGGTCTGATGTTCCGATCCGGTTTGAAATAGAAGTATTACTCGAAGATAAATTATACAAATATGTCCTTGCCTTAGATTTACCAGAAAAATTTAGAGAGCTTCGAGTTTTTGAAGAGCAACTGCTAGTTGCAGGAGATCCAATTTACTCTCGAAAAGAAGCCCAAGTCACTCTTCACACCACCTCCCCAAATCGTGAAGCTCAGTTTCGGGTAGATTGGCATCTTGTTGCCCTGCCAGTAATTCAGGAGCAATCTGAGACTGATCCGCTTCATATTTTCAAGACTTGGCTGGCTCGCACGATCATTTTAGCCCCGATTCCCAGCTTGATGACTGGAGACTCAAACGGTGAAACTTTGGAGCCAAAGCGAGATGGTTCAAACTTTGGGGAGTGGGTTTCCGGCTTACTGAGTCGCTATCCTGCTGCCTACACACAGGTTGATAAATATCTCCGAGAAGTCATGCCTGACATTCAGGATTTTCTGAATGAACTAATCGGCAAAGACTCGAAAAGCATGATGGTTCGGTTTGAAGCAAATAATGCGAATCTGAGTATTGAATTTAATGACTTATCTGACGGGGAGAAATGCTTTTTTCTTTGCGCTGTTGTCTTGGCTGCAAACAAATTTTATGGCCCCCTTTTTTGCTTCTGGGACGAGCCAGATAACTATCTATCCTTATCGGAGGTTGGACATTTTGTAATGTCTCTGCGACGCTCATTTAAAAATAGCGGTCAAATCTTAGTGACATCGCATAATCCTGAAGCAATCCGCAAGTTTTCAAATGAAAATACCTTTGTATTAGATCGCAAAAGCCACTTAGAGCCCACTTTAGTCAGACCGCTGAGTGAGGTGTCTGTGAAAGGCGACCTGATAAATGCCTTGATTGGTGGCGACATAGAGCTATGAGTAATAAGTATCAACCGCACATTCATGTGTTGGCGGAAGATGATGCTAATCGCCAGATTGTCAACGGATTTCTTCTGGGGCCAAACCTGAATAACCGTGCTGTTAAAGTCCTGCCACCTGCTGGTGGTTGGAAAAAAGCTGTGGAGGAATTCACGAATAAGTCTGCATCTGAAATGCGACAATTACCACAAAGAATGATGGTTTTGCTCATTGATTTCGATGATGATCAAAATCGGTTGAGTTATGTAGAAAGTCATATTCCCGACGATCTAAAAGCCAGAGTATTCGTGCTGGGAGTGCTATCTGAACCAGAGAATCTAAGGACAGACATCAAAAAGACTTTTGAGGAGATTGGAGAAGCTCTTGCAAAAGATTGTTCTGACAACACAAATGAGTTATGGGAACATCATCTTCTCCAACACAACAAAGGAGAATTAGATCGTATGGCTTCATCTGTAAAACCATTTCTCTTTAAATAAATAGACGCAAAACTCGCGCACGCTACTTAAATGTCAGGTGCGCGACGGCCAATAATTTAGCGGAGTGCGGCTCGCTCAAAAGTCGCGCACCCTAATGACTACTGACCGAATTCTGCTTGCAGCAGGTCATCGTTGTCATCGGCGATCGTGGCGACAATAGTGATAGCACGAGAAATTTCCCCGGTCGAGATTTCCGCCATCGTCCGAGTCGATACTACGGCAACTTGATTATCAACAATAGCAAAATGAGATTCCAAAGTAGACAGCCAATTCATTTCTAGAAGTTTCCGCATTAATTGAGCTTCATTCTTCGCTGGCAACTGCAGTACAAAAGCCCAAACAGTCAAAGTATCATCTTCGGTTTCGCCCGTGAGTTGCACGAACACTTCGACACTGCCGTACTTAAACTTCCAAAGATGTCCGCCAGCTTCACTTTGACCGACCATCACTTTTTGGTCTACAGCCATGCTGGCGATGACAGTTTCAATTTCTTCTGCATAGGTGACGGCTGTGGCTTTTTCGACCTGGGCATCGGCGATCGCGCTTTCACTCGATAGGCTTTCTGCAGAAGCTGTTTGTATGTTCGGCTCGCTGGTAGTCATGATTATATTTAGACGGAAAACTATTCCAATAATCAGTTTACTTGCTAAAGCTTAAAATTATGACTTTAAATAACTGGTTCCCAGGCTAGGCCTGGGAACCAGTATATCTCGCTTGTTTGCGGAGGCAGACGCAAGTTTGACTTGCAGAGCCGTTTCAACCAGGTTCGCGATCGTTTTTAAGCCTTGGGCTTAGTCGCCGCCGGCTTCTTCTCAATGGTATTCAAGCCGTTGAGGAACATGGGCACCAATTTCTCCACAAATGCCTGCGGGTCGCGGTTCCAGGCCCGCTGAGCTACATCGACTCTGGTCATTTGCAGATCCGGGGCCAGCAGGCTTGCGGGCAAGCGTTCCATCAGGTATTGCGGGCGTTCCCACATCGGCATGGTGTTGGCAATATCCACCAGGCGGGTGACGCGGCGGAGTTCTGCCCCCAACATGATATCCATTCCCGATTCAAAAGCTGCTTGTTCGATCGCCACATACTTGCGCTTTGCCTGTTCCACCTTCTGGCGGTGTTCCGGGCTTTTGGCAGCTATGGAGCCGAGCCAGCGGTTGCCCCAGCGGACGTGACCAGCTTCTTCGGGAAAAATCTTTTCGATTGTTTCGCGGATTTTGACGTTTTCTGCGGTTTGGGGAGCCTGTTTGAGGGCGTGGATGTGCGCTGAGAAGTATTCGCAGCCCCGCTTTTCGGTGACATTGATTGCGGCTAAAACTGCAATTATACCGTCATCGAGGTTGCGGTATTGCTCTTTGTTGAGCAGGCGGTCAAATTCGTCAATGTAGGAGATTCCCGGCGGCGTTCCCACATTTTGGCCCAAGTCTACCAGTAAGTCGGTGAGCCACATAGCGTGCCGCGCTTCGTCGGAAATGTGCCGGGAAAGGTCGCGCACGAGTTCTGCCGGGTTCCCGTCGAGCCGTTCGATCACGTCTGTGAGGTCTTTGCAACTGCGCTGTTCGCTGTAGCGGTAGCGGTTGAGGGTGATCAGGTGAATTTCGCGATCGCGCACTACATTAGCTAAAATTTCGCGCGCTCCCATTGCGTTGCGAAGCTTGCGGGGATAGGCAACAGTCATGCTTTTATGTTGTTTTGTAAAGATACTTATATAAGTGTAACGCAGTTTTTCGGCTTCCTAATTCAGGAAGCAAGTTAGAATTTTGTTGTCAATAACCTATTCCCAATGCCATATTCCCTATTCCCGATGCCCTATTCCCAAAGTTGATATCAACTCTCAGTTGATTCTGAAACCAGATCCTCCGAAGCCGACTCTTCTTGAAATTTTCGTGCCTCCTCCACTTCCAGTCTAGCCAGCGTACTCGCGGCATCCGCCAACTGCAAAGCCAGATTCATTCGACCAACTGGGTTTTTCTCCTTCCAAAGGTCTTTTGCCAAGAAATTTACTCGATAGCGGAACATTTTAATTGACTGCGATGGAATAACTTTAGCTGTCATGGTTATAGTCTCTTTTCAACAGTAGCTAGAATGCGAAGCAGTAACCGTTCGGGTTCTAGATAGATAAATGTCAGTATGATTACTTGATCTTCATTGCCGATCGTGACAACCCAGGTAGCAGAGCGCGGTTCAACCCGTTCGTGCCTAACTATTACAGTATATTGTCCTGCTGCCAAGTCATCAAATCCCGCATCTGCCTCCATCAAGGAAACTGTTTCCTCGACTAGAACCCGTCCGTCCCGAGTCAGTAAAGTAATGAAGGCAATGCCGTCAACTGAAGTCATGGCGACGTTATTTTGATTGCGGATCATCACAAAAATATCGGACATCGTTTGGTAATTTCTAATTGCTAATTGCTACTTTATACTGAGAGCAGAATCTCACAAACAAAGGAGCATAAATACGGTGAATCATTTCAAGCTTTTGCTAATTTTGACTATTAGTGCAGCGGTTCTCGGTTTGGGAAAAAGTGGGGCGCTAGCTGCTGTCTTGAATATCTCTGAGACAGAGCCTGGTTTGCAGCTTCACGGCGTGCGGGTTGCTCAAAGGGACGATCGCAATTTAACCAACTCAAAAGGTACATTAAAAGAAGGTAGTGCCATCTCTATCGATCCTGATGAAGTTACGGGCATACCAAAAGCTGAGGCGCGACAGCGTTTCATTTTGAATAAGATATATCGGGTTCAAGAAGGCACTACCGCTGATGATTTGTTTATTGTTGATGAGAAAGCAACTAAATGGGCTGTAGAGGATGTCTCTGAGGCTACAATGGGCCCTACTACTAACAGCGTTGCCCAGATAATGTCGGGTAACGGGAGAGTCTGGGCGTTGATCCAGAAGTTCTAAACTTCAAAAAAACGCCGCTTTTAAGGGCGGCGTTCTTAATAATTAAAAATCAAAGGTTAAAAATGGTATAATTACCAGTTTTAACTTTTAATTTTTAATTATTAATTTTCTAACAGTCGTAGTAGAGAGCAAACTCGTAGGGGTGAGGACGCAGCCGCATTGGGTTGACTTCATTGTCGAGTTTGTAGGAAATCCAGGTTTGGATGAAGTCTTCGGTAAATACGCCACTTTCAGTTAAGAAACTGTGGTCTTTTTCTAAAGCTTCTAAAGCGCCTTCCAAGGAACCGGGAGTTGAAGGAATTTTGCTCAATTCTTCAGGGGAAAGGTCGTAGATATCTACGTCCAAAGGTTCGCCCGGATCGATTTGATTCTTGATGCCGTCAATGCCGGCGCACAGCATGGCTGCAAATGCTAAATAGGGGTTGGATGTGGCATCGGGACAGCGGAATTCTAACCGCTTGGCTTTGGGGTTGGTTCCAGACAACGGAATCCGCACTGATGCCGATCGATTTCCTTGAGAGTAAGCTAAGTTTACAGGCGCTTCAAAGCCCGGAACTAAACGCTTGTAGGAATTGGTCGTGGGGTTGGTGATTGCCAAAAGTGCCGGTGCGTGCTTGAGAATGCCGCCGATGTAATGCAGTCCCATTTGACTGAAACCTGCATATTGATCGCCTGCAAATAGAGGTTGGCCGTCTTTCCAAATCGACTGGTGAACGTGCATCCCTGAACCGTTGTCGTTAAACAGCGGTTTGGGCATGAAGGTGATGGTTTTGCCGTATTTTTTGCCGACGTTTTTGATGACGTATTTGTAAGTCAGCAAGTAGTCGGCGGCTTGTACTAAAGTTGCAAAGCGGAAACCGAGTTCGCATTGACCGCCGGTGGCGACTTCGTGGTGGTGTTTTTCGATGGGTACGCCGCATTTTGCCATTGTCAGCAGCATTTCCGTTCTCATGTCTTGAGAGGTATCGGTTGGTGCTACTGGGAAATAACCTTCTTTGTAACGCGGTTTGTAGCCGAGGTTGCCGCCTGCTTCTTCTTTGCCGGAATTCCAGCGACCTTCGATCGAATCTACGTAATAGTAGCCGGAATTTTGGGTTTGGTCGAAGCGAACGTCGTCAAAAATAAAGAATTCTGCTTCCGGGCCAAAGAATGCTGTATCGCCGAGACCGGTCGAAAGCAAGTAGTCTATGGCTTTTTGGGCAATGGTGCGGGGACAGCGACTGTACGGTTCGCCCGTGCGGGGTTCTTTGATGCTGCAAATGAAGCTGATGGTCGGTTCTGCCATGAACGGGTCCATCCAAGCGGTGGTCGGATCGATGACCATCGTCATGTCAGATTCGTTGATGGCTTTCCAGCCCCTAATGCTGGAACCGTCGAAGGGTACGCCGTCTGTGAATGAGGTTTCGTCGATTTGGTCGTGGAACAGGGAAAGGTGCTGCCAGATCCCCGGCATATCGATGAACTTTAGGTCAACGATCTGGATTTTATTTTCTTTTATGTAATTTAAGGCTTCTTGGGGCGTCTGGAACATGACTTACTCCTCATATTGGTTGTGTCTTAGCGATCGGCCGATTTCAGACTGTTTGGGCGATCGTAGGCCTTCAGTATCCACTATTTTGTATCTATGGCTACAAAATTTTGAAATAGGGGCCCAGTGTGGCCGGGCAGTTTGAGATTCTTGCCCTGTGGATTTTTCGGCTGAAGATACAAGGCAAACGGGTGAATTTTACGACCGTTTGCCGGGGATAGACTACAGAGATTGAAAATCCCATCTCAAATCTTAATCAAACGCCGATTTGTAGTAGTCTACAATAGGCGGTCTGTCTCAGATAGCAAAGTATTGATAAAGATTTTTGGGAGAGAAACTTATGCGCGATGCAGTGACGAGCCTGATTGAAAATTATGATGTTGCTGGTAGGTATTTAGACCGGGATGGTATCGATCGGTTGAGATCTTATTTTGCAACGGGCACGGCACGGGTACAGGCGGCGGCTGCGATTAACAGCAATGCTGCGGCAATTGTCAAGCAAGCTGGTATCCAGCTATTTGCTGAACAGCCGGAACTGATCCGTCCCGGGGGAAATGCCTACACGACTCGTCGCTACGCGGCTTGTCTGCGGGATATGGACTACTACTTGCGCTATGCTACTTACGCCCTGGTGGCTGGAAGTACCGACGTGCTGGACGAGCGCGTGCTGCAAGGTTTGCGAGAAACTTACAATTCTCTAAGCGTTCCCATTGGCCCGACGGTGATGGGGATTAGCATTATGAAGGAGATGGTTAAGGCTCAGGTGCAAGCTGCTGGCTTGTCTGTGGGGCCTTTTTTGGATCAGCCTTTTGATTACATGATTCGCGAATTGAGCGAACAAGATATTTAAGTCAATTTGGTAGTTCTTTTAGCAGCAAATTGCACTTGTGGCTGGCAGTTAGCAGCAGTTATATCGATCGCTTTTTTTGGCATCACCGCCTCCAAGCGATCTTTTTTTATGGGTTATACCCTTTTAGATTAAAGATTTTAGATTAAAAATTTTTAAATTCAAATTTTTAATTTAAAAATTTGAATAATTGGGAATGACTGATGAATTAACGGTTTGGAGCTTCCCTATAATTGCTTTCTTGTTTGAAACTGGTGTTAAAAATCGTCAACACATCCCCAGACGAGGCATTTGTCTAGGGGATTTTTGGTTTGATGCAAATCGACTTGTTCGGCGGTTGTTGCTTCTACTTCGCCGTTGGGGTAAAGAATGTGGATGATGTCACCGCTGACGAAGGCGAGGGGATTTTCTTGACAATTGCCCGCATTTCTGATAGGAAAGTTAAGTGTTTTCATGCTCGATCGCCCTGACGGTATTTGTAGCGCTTTTAGCTGCATATAAATCATCCGCTAGTCACAAAAATTATTGTGTGATTCTATGAATGTTTATCTGTGATCCAACTACACACTCAGAGCGATCTCAGTCACATAATGTGAGGTGGGGCGATCGCCCCGCGACAATCGCCAAACCAAAATAATCGCCAAAAATTAGCAGTCGGGCTTGTGCGTAAGTGCTAATCTGGTACTGTTCTTAACCCTATCCGTACAGATTAAAAACCTTGGCTAAACAGCGACTAGACACTTTATTGGTCAGCCTAGATTTGTGCAGTTCCAGACAGCAAGCTCAGGCCTTGATTCGGACTGGGAAAGTCTCCATCAACCAACAGGTAGTTGACAAACCGGGCACTGAGGTGGATATTGCAGCAAAAATTCAGATTAAAGAGCGATCGCGCTATGTTTCCAGAGGCGGCGACAAATTAGCCAAAGCTTTAGAAGTTTTTGCGATTCCCGTTGCAGGCAGAATTTGTCTCGACGGCGGCATCTCCACAGGGGGTTTTACCGACTGTCTGCTGCAAGCCGGCGCCGCGCTAGTGTATGGCGTAGATGTTGGCTACGGTCAAGCAGATTGGGGCTTGCGTAACGATCCGAGGGTAATTTTGAAAGAACGCACCAATTTGCGGTACATGACTGCTACGGAGCTTTACGGCGACTCTGCGCCAGCAGATTTGGCGGTAGTAGATGTGTCGTTTATTTCCCTGGATAAGATTTTACCGGCGCTGTGGGAATTGTTGGTACCACCGCGAGAAGCGGTGTTGTTGGTAAAGCCGCAGTTTGAGGTAGGGCGCGAGAGAGTCGGGAAAAAAGGCGTAGTGCGAGACTCAGCAACTCAAGCTGATGCGATTTTTCAAGTGTGGAAGGCAGCCACAGCTTTAGGATGGCACGAACGCGGTTTAACGTGGTCGCCTTTACTTGGCCCGGCCGGTAATATCGAGTATCTTTTATGGTTGGGGATCGATCGCGAACTGGAATCAGACCAGAGGGCGATCGAAGAGGATGTTGTGAAGGAACGGATCGCACAAGTCACCAAAGCGGCGGCGCGGGAACTTGTCGATCGATTATAGATTGTAGATTTTAGATTTTAGATTGATTTCTATATCTCAAGCTAATCAATTTTAAAAGTCTAATTTGGAACTTCAGATTAATCTAAAATTTCAAGTTGTTTTGTCAATCGGACTCCTCAACTTTCACAAGAGTGAATAATTCCATGCAATCATTCAAACAAGCCGGCTCAATTTTACTGTACGTTCTAGGTGGCATCGGGTATGTAGCAATTGTAGCTACTATTGTAGGCGTTTCAATTCTCATCAAGTGGGCCGCTCTGCTACTAGCAGACAAATTATTATATACAATTCTGATTATCGGCGATTTGTTGAGGGGTATCGAAATTATTGAACTATTAAATATATTGGTATTTGCGTTTATTGGTATGGGAGTGGGTGTGGCGACAAGGCTTCTACACCCTAAATACGGTCGCAAAATTAGTGCTGCTTTGTTAATAGTTATAGTTCCCTTAGTTTTCATGATTACGCCAGCCATTCGATATAATTCTTGGCTGGACAAAGTGGAAGAATCGGATAAATTATCGCCTCCCCAAACTGCTACCTTAACTAACTCATTTTTGAATAGAAAAGTAGGATTGCCTGGTTTTATCGGTTATTACGTATATACTGGTCAGTTTCCGGTTATTCCGACGAAACAATCGGAGATGAAAGACCTCGACAGTTTTGAAAAAAAAGTTAATTCCAGATTTGTACAGTTCACAGGTATTGCTCCGACTATTGTTTCTTGGTCAATGCGGGTTTGTTTTTGGCTGATTAGAATATTTTACTTTTCTATAGCGGTTATTGCAACGATCGCTCATTTTAGGGAAGGTGTGAGAATCGCCAGACGGTAATACGATTTTCGATTTTCGATTAAAGAATTGGGAATCACTGATGAAAATCGTGGTTGGGAACACGGGCATAAAGTTGCATTATTTTTTGACAATTGTATAAGAATAAAAGCAGTAGGGTGCGTCAGATTCTAGCTCTTCGATTATTAAGAAATAACCCTCTGCTGACGCACCCTAGTCAACTGCGATTTTTAGGGCTGAACAATCAGTTGACCAATTTTTATCAAGACTTGAAGAACCGTATAAAGTTCGTTCATTAGAGGAACAGGTGAAAATATTCTTGATAAGTCATATTTAGGCGGATTCTGAAAGTCTAGCTTGACGAATACAATTTCACTGCCATTTGTCATCGCAGCAAAACTCGGTCTATCCTTGCGGGGATTGGCGGTCATGTATGCTAGTGTTTGGGGAAGTGCAGACCTTACTGAAATGGTGGTGCGCTTCGACTCTAAGAGTGTCACCCACAACTGATTTTGCATCACTAAAACATCAATCCGTCCCTTGAGAGTTTCTACTTCATCCTCCTCGTCATCTAAAACAATTTGTACAGATTTTTCAGCCATCATTTTAAACGGTGGATCGTAAAAACCCGCTCGTTCCAATAGAGGCGAACCCATGATTAGCGTAACGGTTCCTTCTGTAAGGCTTCCATCATTTAAATGATAAAGATATCGCCGCCGAATTAAATTGAGAGCGGCTTTATCGACTTCTGTAATTTCGGGTAAATCTGCATACCATTCTGGGAAAAATCCCTCGGATTCAGTTCGCGTAAGATTGAATCGAGATTCAACATCTGCTAAAGTTTGAATAATTTCAGTAATAGCTGTTGTTTGTGTCATATTTTAAACTCTTGCTGCAAGCGATCGATAATTGTATTACGCTCGATGGTGGCGAGAATTTCTTGAATTACCGTATCTTGTCCCAGGGGGCCCCAGGTGCAGCCTTTTTCTAAATAAACTTGGGCGGCGCGACCGACAGCGTAGGTTCCGTAAGCTGCTAAACTAGCTTGAGTGACAGCAACTCCCGCAAAAGTAGAAAAGCCGATGTGCGGGGCCGCTGCGGCCGCAGTTTTGCCAAATCCCAAGAGAAAACTGCTGCCCAATTCTCCCAAAAGTACGCCACCAGCGCTGGAGAAAATAGTTTGCCAAAGTTTCCCCGCTTCGTAACCAGTCATGGGTAAGCCGTAAAGTCTGGATAAAGAGCGAATTAAGGCTAAATCTGCGACAGTTGCGCCCATTACATCTAAGAATGCCACGGGATTTAAACCCACAGCCAAAGCTTTATATTTTGCAAATTGCCAGATTAAATCTTCGGCTTCTGCTTGTCGCAATTTGAGAACTTGACGGGCAATATTTGCTTCGGCATCTCTAGCTTCAACTAAAGCATTTAGAGCGAGGAGCGATCGACCTTCTCTGTTAAGAATTGTGAGAATTTTATGTTTGAGTTCGTCTATCTGCGCGGGCGGCGACTCCCATTCGTTAGTTACTCTTCCGTCGGACCATTCCACCCGCACTTGCACCGGCGCGGGTTCGGCGGCTACCATAACTATTTCTAAAGATTTGGCAGTTTTAAGCGGCGATTGTGCTGTAGATTTATCGGAGGAGTTGTTTGGGCGATCGGACTTTTCGGGATCTGTTTCCTCTGTTACCGTAGCGGCTGCTAACTGTTCTGAATTTCCCAGCGCTTGCAAACTTTGGTAAATAGCTTTTCTGTCTAATTCTGGATAAAGGTCAATTTTATTAAAAACTAAAATCAGCGGTTTTTGAGCTGTTTGCAATTCGCACAGTGCTTGATATTCCGTCCGGGTGATATCGCCTGCAACGACAAACAGAATTAAGTCTGCTTGGCGAGTTACTTGTTTCGCCATTTCGCCGCGCACTTCGCCGCCAACCTCATCAAGTCCGGGAGTATCAATTAATTCTACTTGGATTTTTTCTTTGTCTTCTGTGGTGGGAAGATAAGGAATCGTCCAACGCACGGAACGCGGCCACTGAGTCACGCCGTTGAGAGGGCCTGTTTGCAGAATTTTTTGACCTAAAAGCGCGTTTAATACGGCTGATTTCCCACGGCTGACTAGGCCAAAAGTAGCAATGCGAATGACGTTGTAGTCGAGTTTTTCTGAGGTGGAAGTTAAGATATCTAACTGCTTTTGCAGCGTTGCTTCTAATTCTGTATTATTCGAGTTTTTTTGGCCTTGGCGCAGGTGGGAATAGCGCGCCAGGGATTCGCGCAAACTGGCACGGGCTAGGGATAAGCGATTTTCTTGAGGGGAATTGTCAGCCATTGGCGATCGGCTTTTTTAAGCAGGTATAATTTAGCGTTGAATTATAAATCCTATTTCTTATTTTAATACAATTTTTTATAAATTTATAACTTTTTATTTGGGAATTAGGTAGGGATACGGCACTGCCGTGTCCTGATGGATATTTTGGGCTAGCGACGGGATTTAATATCAGATATCCTAGGCGATCGACCGAATTTAATATCGGATGCTGGACTAATTTTAAGGGGCCGCTGAATTAACGATTTCTTAATGGGCTGGGGCTAGGACACGGCAGTGCCGTGTCCCTACGGATATCATGGGCGATCGACCGAATTTAACATCAGATGCTGGACTACTTCTAATTGGCCGGCGACTTAACGGTTTCGGGCCCAGATACCTGAGATGAAAGGCGACTCGCCACTTGGTTGACGAAAGATTGCAAGAAGGAAACTTGCTGATTTTGCGTAAATACTGCTTGCAAAGTTTTAGTCAACTGGTCGAGATTGAAAATGCCTTTGGCAGCATTTTCCAATTCTTGACTTTGGAAATATTCAATTAAACTCAGTCCTGCTATTCTGGTAAAATAGGCTGCACTAATTCCCTGCACCGCGCCTCCGGCTACATAGGTGACGGCATTGCTTTTCAGCAGTCCAGTAATAGTTTGGGTAGACAGTTCTACTAATCCCAATTTGAACATTTGATTAGCCAAAGTACCCGCTACTGTCTTAGCTTGGTCTAAGGAAAACTGTTGCTGGTAGATAGCGCCGAGATCGATTACGAGTTGGGTACTGATGGCGGTTGTTGCTAGCAAGTCTAAAGCCGGAACCGGGTTAGCAAACACGGTGGCGGCGGCGATGTACTGATATTGTTCGATAATCGGAATTGCCCGATCGCGCCTGACTGCATTTAATAAGGTTTTTGCCTCTAACTTGATACTTGCAGCCTCGCGCACTGCACTCGCCCAGACCAACTGTTGCCGTTCTTCCGTTAAGATTTTAGTCAATCTTTCCGTCAGCGCGTCGAGTTGAGAGACTTGATTTTCGATGCGTTCTTTAAATGTGCCGTCCGCTTGGTGCTGGCGCACTTTAATAGAATTGGGAGAAGCTGCGATCGCAATTATATCTTCGGCTCCCAATATTCCTTGCATTTTCTGCTGCAAAGAGTGCAAAACCTGCGACTGCTGTTCTGGCAAATATTGGTCTAGTTTGTTCCAGACTAGCAGCACGCGCTGACCTGCGGCAGCTAGCTGAGATAATGTTTGAAATTCGGAATCTGTGATGTCGCCCGCTGTCACAAACAGCACTAAATCACCGCCGATTTTGGCATCGGCATTTGTATTAGCAAACAGCGGTGATGTGTCTTGTAAACTAAGCTTTTGCGGGTGTTGAGATGCCCAATTAGAATTTAAAACTTGAATTAAGGCAGTTTTGCCCACAGCTTTGCCGCCAGTTACGGTAATCCGCAAATCTTGTCTGTCTAATTCAGCTCTGAGCCGATCGAGCTTTGCTGTTAGATTAGCAGGATCGGCGGAGTTTTGAGCTTCTGAAGCCAGCAATTTAATGGCGGCTTCGGAAGTCGCGATCGCTTTTTCGGCTGCTTCCCGGTTCGCCAAGGGTTCCGGGAGTGCGAGTTCGAGTTTGGGGGATTGTTGTTTCCACCACCAATACCCCGCACCGGCAGCCGCCAAGCCGATGAGTGCCGTTTCGCCCATTTCTGAACCCGAATGCTGTAGAGTTTCCAGCAGCCACAGCGCTGCTGAAAGTCCTATTCCGCCTATTAAAATCGGTCGCCGCAAGTTAAGTGTCATTTTTTCCTTCCTGTGGGTATTGTCACCAAGCTTAACCTTCGCGGGCTTGGCCTCCCTCCCTATCTCCATCGTACCTCTGCGGCATCCAAACTGGCAGGCGGGCGATCCGACTTTTTGCGATCGGGATTTGCGGCCCGCTGTACAATAAACCTTTTGCACTTCTACAAACGGGGAATAGAAGACTGAAGTGCTCACTACAAACGGGGAATAGGGGACTGAAGTCCTCACTACAAACCCATAGATTTTTACAGGATTTTGCAAATATAATAGTTGATTTTTTCTCTATGTTGGTAATGCTTGAGATTGTGATTCAAAAATATCAATTATTTGTTTGGGAATTGCTCGCGGTCGCATGGTGGTAACTTCAACCCAAACCCAAAGCGCCTCGGCTTTTAACAATATTTCGTCATTTCCAGCTAAGCGAATTTCGTAGCGGCGGACAGCGCGCGGGCCGCGCATTTGTTCGATCCAAGTGGATATCTCCAATCGATCGCCTGCGGCAGCCGATCGCAAATAGTCAATCTCTATCCGCCGCATTACAAAAACTCCGCCCAATTCCCGGTAGCGATCGAGTGTAAATCCCAAGTGTTCTAAATGTTCGATCGCAGCGTGTTCTAAATAATGCTGGTATACAGCATTATTTACGTGACCGAGGGCGTCCATTTCGTAATGGCGCACTCTAATTTGTGTAGTAAATGGTGTCAATTTCTCACCTTTCCACTTGTTGGGGTATTTTGTAGTTCCGAGTGCGATCGCACTCGGGGTCGATACTCGCTCGGAACTGATTGCAAGTTACACTAATCATAGTTGAAACGCCACTACTTCCAGGTTAATATTAGTCCTGGAAGCACGACAGGTGAGCACCTTGGTTTTTTAACTACAATACACGGGCTTAAAACCCTCAGTCTCGGTTGAAAAACCCGGTTTCTTGGTTCTGAGTGCGTCCCGGACTAAATCTTTGAGAAATCGGACGGGTAATTGTTTAATCTCCCAGACAAATGCCTAAACCACGGGCAGTTTTAACCAGAGTACCATCGAAGTCTACAGGTCTGTATTTGGCGATCGCATCTTCCAGCGGAACGCTCACAACTTCCCGCTTTTGCCAAGATACCATGCAGTCGTATTTCTCTTCGGCAATTAAATCAACTGCTGCGACGCCAAAAGCAGAAGCAATTAACCTTTCTAGCGATGAAGGAGTTCCTCCTCGTTGAATATGTCCCAAAACGGTGACGCGAGTTTCTGCACCGCTGCAGTCAGAAATTGTATCAGCTAAATACTGACCAATTCCGCCTAATCGACTTTGACCTAAGCGATTTGTGTGCATTACTAACTCGCCTTCTTCCGTGCGAACGGCCTCCGCTACTATAATTAAACAGTAGTTTTTTCCCCGGTCTAGGCGTTCTTGGATTTGGGCGCAGATATTGGAAATTTTGTAAGGGATTTCGGGAATCAAAATTATATCAGCTCCCCCAGAAATTCCGGCACTGATGGCAATATGTCCAGCGTCGCGTCCCATGACTTCAACAATCATGACGCGACTGTGACTTGCCGCAGTAAAATGCAAGCGATCGAGTGCTTCAGTGGCAATATTGACAGCAGTATCAAAACCGATGGAACGCTCGGTAATTCCGACATCATTATCAATAGTTTTAGGAATAGCAACTAAATTCAAATTACCTTGTTGAGCAATCTTCCTGAGAATGGCAAGACTACCGTCGCCACCAATGCCAATTAAGGCATCCAAACCTAGTTGATGATAGCCTTCGATAATGTCCTCAGCACGATCGCGTAGAGTCCCATCCGGCATCGGGAAAGCAAAAGGGTCGCCCTTATTTGTCGTGCCTAGCATCGTACCGCCAATGGTGAGCCACGAGTCTACTTTCTCAATATCCAACGGAATTGCTTGAGGGGGACGACTCATCAATCCGTTGGTGGCTTGACGAATCCCCATCACTTTCCAATTGTAAGTTCCCGTTGCGCGGTGGACAACGGCTCGAATAACTGCGTTTAAGCCTGCACAGTCACCCCCGCTAGTGAGGATACCGATACATTTTTGTTCTCCCATAATTAATGCCCGACTTTTGTTCCTCAGAACATGAGTTGATATTTTTAGATCGCGATCGTCCAATCCTGATTTTCGACGAAAATAGGTAGGCGAAAATAAACTTTACTCTGTCACAGAATGTAAAGCTATCATAACTTTTGTGATTGCTTTCATAAGATATCGCTCCTTTGGGGAGCGTTTCACTCGTTTTTGACTACTTATGTATTTTCAAGCTTCATCGACCTAATTAAGTGCCTCATCTCTGACGCATCCCACAAGTTCGATCGCCAACTAAGTAGCATGGCCAATCACTGTCTCCAACAAAACATCAATTTTACTTGGGATTGAGGCGTTTAGAAACTTGGTTAATTATACCGCTGAGAATAGCACCGCCCATAAGAATTCCCAGGGCGGGATTAAATACGGGCTGCCAGAGACTGTACCACAAATCAAAACCGAGATTCACTCCGGTCGATCGACCCGCTACTGCGATCACAAACCACCCAAAAATGGCAAAGACGAAAAACACATCAGCTACTAAAATCAAGTTGAGAAAGTTAAGAAATTTATCTTTCATTGTCGAGGGTTCCTTTTGAGTGTATATGTGTCAAGTTTTGGCAAGCGGTTGGTAATGGAGCGGATTGATAGCTGCAACTGGCGATCGAATAAAGATAAAATATCATTCAATTGTTTTCGCGCACAGGCTGTCAAAATATGGTTCGCTATACACTTCCTCAAAGCCCCGAAATTATTTTAACTGTCAAGGGGAAAGATTCAGCCAAAGCCCGCGAAGAAGCGATGGATCGGCTGATGGATCTCATGGATGAGGGCAAGCTGCCTACGGAACTCGTGGAGGGATTTGGGCCCAAGCAGTTTGTTGAAGTTAAGGATATCGAAGATGCTGCGTCTGAAGGCGAGGACGCGATTACTGAAGCAGTGCAGATTTTGAGCAATTTGGCAAGTCTCAAATTGAAAGTGATGGAATCCCGCGAAGAAGCACTCAAAATCCGGGCGGCGATCGACATTTTGTTTACAGATGAGGCTGTGACTGCCGAGGAAATTGGTCGTTTAAAAGATGGTTTCAAGGTTCTCAAAAACTTTGCTCAAGCTAACGTCCGCTATCGAGAAGCTAGAAGTAAAGCTGAAGAAGCACGGGCAATTCTCGACGAAGCTTTGCAATCTGTCGAACCGGAAAACAAGGCGCAGAAATCCGCGAAATAGTAGCAGGTTGGGTTGAAACTCACATCTTGCACCATTCTCGCTTAACAGGCTTTCCGGCCTGTTCCACAAATAGTAAATTTTCTTGTGGAACAGGCCGGAAAGCCTGTTCCTAAAAAACTGATTGAGATTGGTGCAACATCTCAGTTGAAACCTATTTCTGTCATTGCGATCCGAAGGGAAGCAATCGGAAACCTCGGCGATTGCTTCGTTTCTTTATTCGGACATACAATAACTCTGCTGCAAGACATAATATTAAGTTTATCCACATTGAAATCTGGAAAAAATTGTGAGCCAACAACAAACAGGAACTCTCAGAAACTCCATGTCAGGCAGCTTGCTGCTGGCTAAAAACTTAGGCTTTGAACCAAAAACTGTGATTGATGTCGGCGCGGCATTGGGAACGTTTAACCTTTACGACACTTTCCCCAATTCGCGACATTTGCTAATTGAACCCATCGTCGAAAATGAACCTTATCTCGCCAAAATTTGCCGCAAGCTCAAAAGTGCAGAATACATTATTGCGGCAGCGAGCAAAGAATCGGGAGTTTTCACCCTCAACGTCAGTCCCGGTATGGTGCATTCTTCACTTTCGGAAAATCGTGTTACTGACAGCAGCAATCCTTATTTAAGAAAGATACCAGCAATTACCCTGGATGGAATATGCAGGGAAAGAAACTTGTCAGGCCCGTATTTAATTAAAGTCGATGTAGACGGACAGGAGTTAGATGTTTTAGCGGGAGCAACTGAAATTTTGCAGCAGACTGAATATGTAATTGTAGAAGTTACTTTGTTCGGTCAGATGTATGATGTAATGAGTTTTATGAAGTCCCAAGGCTTCGCAGCTTACGATATTGTTGATTTGTCATATCGCCCGACTGATACAGCTTTGTGGCAAGTTGACATGGCTTTCGTTAAGGAATCCGGTCAATTTAGAAGAGAGAGGGGTTTCGCAACAGGACAGCAGGATATCGAAGCACTTAACTCGCATCTCAAAGCTTATCGGGAAAGTTTCATCCAACACATTGAGACTCATTACAGCGACCCAGTAGAGCGGGAACCACAGGTCAGTCAAGCTATTTTGGGCGAAGATTATGTCATCATTTAACTCAAGTTTTTTTCATCTGATACCAAATCCGGGTCGCACTTCGCACGCTTATTTAATTAATCCTCAATATCTAAAAAACTGGTTTTCTAAATGCTGCTATTGTCGTCTATAAGCTTGCAATCTGCTGTAAATAGGCTTTCATTGGATATCAGAAAGTGGGAATGCCCTAATCCGGGCCTCACCATGATAGAAATATCAATGCAGCTAAAAACATTAGAAATCGAGGTTTACGAATTTGAGACGTAGGGCATACCTCAGTAGCCTCTGGAGCTAGAGTAAGACCAAGTAAAGGCACTGCTTTTACTTGGCATCAAGCTGTGAAGGAAGAATCCCCCGTCAAGCTACGCTGTGACGGGGGAGGGTCAACTACCATAATTAATCCCAAGGCGCTTTTGTTGTGAACCGTTGAGTTGCGGGCGGCCTAAGCTGTCCACCATCAACCAGTGGAGACGCTCAATTCTATTTCTTTAGCCCAAGGTATTGCTGCCAAAATATAGTAGATGTCATCTCCTTTGAAGCACTTTTCCATTTTTCACTTACGGATGACCATTCATTACTACCTTCAGCAGCAACTTTAAACCACCTAGTCAAAAGGTTAGTACCAGCTAATTTATCTACCTCATTTTGGTTATTATAGCTTTTACTAAGCTTTACAATGCTCATGTGAAAGGTTTCTGGATCAGAGTTTTTGATAAAATCTGGACCTTTTAGATAGTCTTCAAAAGATTTTACAACCATCTCTACATGATTATAATCAAATTTTGCTAAAGCCTGAAGTATTACTTTTGTCAAATGCTCAACTGCATCCATATATTCTGGAGAATAATGGATGGAATAAGCTATTAAATCATTGCGGATATAATAATAATTTTCCCAATTTACATTCTTGGCCGAAGCTGGTTGATGCCACACCGCCAGTGATGGAAAAGCTACAATGTTATTGCCCAGCTCTTTTATTCTTAAACCAAACTCTACATCATCTATTTTGATAAATAAAGGCAGCGGTAATTTAGTTTGTTCAACCAGTTCCTTAGAAAAAGAGAAAAACCAAAATCCGCCATAGTCTACATCTTCTTCCTTGAGCAACCTGTTGAGAGAATTAGAATCTCGTAAATCGATATTATAATTTAAAGCAATTAATGCCCCAGGCCCAAATCCTCTATTTTTAGAATAGGCGTTGTACGATGCTCCTGCTTCATACAACATATGCTTTTTTTGTAAATTTAGCAGTCCACCCGCTACAGCAAAATCAGAATTGGCGTATTCATACAAAGGAAATAATTTATAAATACATTCACTTTCTAACTCTATATCATCATCCATAAGCAAAAAATGAGAATATTTTTTTTCCTCTAAAGCTTCCACCAACCCTCTGGTAAAGCCCCCGCTTCCACCAGCATTTATATTAGGAACTAGCCTCAGTTTAGGCTTTCCGAAATCAGCTTCATCTAAAGTTCTACCATTATCAACCACGAATACTTTAAAGTCCTTGGTTTCTAGTAATTCATCTTGAAAAATTGCATTTAAAGTATTTTGTATAAAGTCCTCTTTTTTAAAGGTGCAAATTACAATCCCCAAGGAGGCTTCTCTAGTTTTACTTTGATCAGTTGCTATCCATGCCCCTTTAAATTCACCATGTTCGCTAGAACAAGTTATTTCAAAATATATTCTGCCCGCTTTTTTGCCTTGAAGGAGATTTATTGGTGAGATTTTTACAGGATCAGAGAATTGACATTTCTCAAAGCTTTCTTCAGAAATAATTTCTTTATTTTTTTGTCCATCAAATTCTCGGTAAACAGAAACTTTAAAATCGCCTTCAAGTTTCAGCAAGTAGTAGATAGAGCTAAGAGTTGTATATTGAGTATAAAATCTCTCGTAAAACGAATTAAAGTAAGAATTTGAGGAGACAACACCACCATGAGATAAAACAACTTTTTTGTCATCTTCCTGGTAGTTTATAGATGCAGATTCATTACACCGTATATATACATCCGCGCTTTCGGCTGATTTTGGTAGCTTAATTCCAGCTAATATATTCATGTAATATCTACCTCTTCTTGTAGTAAACTTAGTTATTTTATTTGACTGATGTTAAACAGTCTTAGCTTAAGAGTAATTTGTGGATAGGTTCTAGTACCTCCTCCTTTAGGCATAACTCCTATCACATTTTTTTAAGTCGTGGATAAAGGGATTGATATCGAAACCAAGCCTCTTCTAGGATTGGATCAACTGATTGGGGAGTGGCAGCAAGCATTGGTGTGGGTGCCAGTTTGATGGTGTCATTAGCATCTGCGTATACGCCAATTCCGATACCCGCCAGTAGAGCAGCACCACGTCCAGAAGCCGCAGCAACTGTAGTTGAATAGAGGGGTATTCTCAATACATCGGTCAGTAATTGTTTCCAAGGCATTTCTGCTGTTCCACCGCCTGCTAAACGCAGTTCTGTCGCTTTAAAACCTGTTGCTTCAAGTGCCTCAAAACCTTGTCGTAAGGCAAAAGCAACTCCCTCTAAAGCTGCCCTCATCAGGTGCGCCTGTGTGTGATGCAGTCCAAGCCCCACCCATGCCCCGCGTACATAGGGGTCAAGGTGTGGAGTTCGCTCACCTGTGAGGTATGGCAAAAATGTCAACCCTTCACATCCTGGGGGAACAGAAAACGCTTTAGTATAGACTTCCTGCCAACTCAAGCCGAGGATACCTCGCACCCACTCAAGCGCTAACCCGGCATTTTGCATTGCTGCAAGGGCGTACCACTGGTTAGGTACGGCGGCTCGATAGAGATGTGTACGACCATGAGGATCGATAATTGGTTGCGATCGAGGTGTAATGATTTGAGCGCCTGTGCCGATGGTGAGTTGAACCAAACCAGGCTCTAGTAGTCCGTTACCAAGTGCCGCCGCTGCTGTATCCGCCGCACCAGCAATAACGGGTAAGCCAACTCTTAAGCCAAGATGCTCTGAAGCAACAGTTGTTAGATAACCTGCGATCGCACTAGAGGGGATAATTTTTGGTAAGCAATCATAGCGTAGATTCAGCGCTGAAATTGCATCCTCTGCCCAGTTGTCCGACACAACATCGTAAAGCAAAGTACCACTAGCATCAGATGGTTCGGTTGCAACTTCTCCAGTCATCCGTAACCGCAGCCAATCTTTGGGCTGGAGTGCCCAACGCGCTTCGGTGTAGACAGTAGCCTCGTGTTCTCGTAGCCACAACAAAGTGGGGCCCGCCATTCCAGCCGTAATCGGGTTGCCCAAGCGCTCTAGGATAGAGGCATCGAGCGAATGATAAGTGTTCAGCGTGGCACTAGAGCGAGTATCTGCCCAGAGGATAGCAGGACGCAGAGGCTGACCCGACTCCGAAGCTAGGACAACACCGTGCATTTGCCCTGAAAGTGCGATCGCCTGTACCTCTTCAGCGTGATTTCCCACTGCCTTCCTAACAGCCGAGGCAACAGCTAACCACCAATCCGCAGGTTCCGACTCAGCCCATCCAGGTTGGGGTGCATGAACCGGATAGGAGCTTGATGCTTCACCCATTGCCGTTCCGTCTGTCGCTAGGAGCAATGCCTTAACAGAGCCTGTTCCTAAATCTATGCCAAGCAGCATTAGGCTCGTCCTCAAGAAGTGACATCCTCCCACACTACTATAGTCAAAACATATGTTTGATAATTAACCTGAAATCTTGGTACTAAGGTAGCTGAAGCTTAACTCTTTAGATGCACATCAGCTTAGAAACACCCCCGGCATTGTGAACCCACTTCTCCTGCAAGGTAGATAAATATATCCCCCTAATGGCAGACAATTAGATATAGCAAATGTTATATCTTCCTGAATTTGTCTAATTCCTCCTCGAACTCTCGTGCTTCAAGAGGCGAGCGCGCTTAAGCAATCAGACGTTACAAACCCTGATTGATGCCTGTGCGGTCGCCATTGCTTTCGCCGCAGGCTTTCAACAGCATATTTCTAAACCTGTAGGGGCAGAAGACCTGATTCAGGCGATAACTTCGTTAAGCGCTGCTAACGCTGCCTTGGTCAGGCACCTCAGAATAACGCAACCTCATTCCCCTTACATTTCCAGTTCTCTACTCGCCCGTTGACTCAAAACCAATGACTGAAACTTCGCCTACATCCATTGCAATAACCGCCCCTTTGCCTGCAAATGAGGTGGAACGATTAGAGGCACTGCGGCGATACAACATTCTGGATACTCCAACTGAAGCGGCATTCGATCGCATTACGTCACTGGCGGCTCGTCTGTTTGATATGCCAATCGCCCTAGTCTCTCTGGTGGACAAATCGAGAGCTTGGTTCAAGTCCTGCTACGGCTTTGAGCTACGGGAAGTGGAGCGAGAAGCTACAATTTGCAGCTTGGCGCTGTTATATGACGATGTTCTAGTCATTCCCGACACCAGGCAAGACAAGCGCCTCACCTGTAATCCATTCGTACAAAATGAACCAGGTCTGCGGTTTTATGCGGGTGCACCGTTGCTCACCCAAGATGGCTTTAACCTCGGCACGCTTTGTTTGTTAGATATGAAACCGCGTAATGCCTTAACTGATGAGCAAAAAGCGACTTTGGCAGATTTGGCGGCAGTGGTTGTGGACGAATTAGAGCTACGGCTAGCAGCGCATAAAATTGCTCAACTGGATGCGGCTCTACTAGAGGTGACGCAGGGCGTTTCTACGGTGACGGGTGAGGCATTTTTTCCGGCTCTGGTACAACACTTCACAAAGGCACTGGGAAGCGATTATACCTATATTGGTTTGCTCACTGGAGACGACAATGAAGCGATTACAACAATCGCGGCTTGTGCCCAAGGTCAAATTATCGACAACTTTGAATATCTGTTGCAGGACACACCTTGCCGAGAAGTCATTCGACAACAAAAAATGTGTTGCTACCCCCGTGGTGTGCAAGCGTTATTTCCCAAAGCTCCCCTTCTAGAACCCTTGAACGTGGAAAGCTATGTGGCAATTCCGTTCTTTGACTCGGCAGGCAAACCATTAGGGTTGCTGGGCGTGATGGACGGCAAGCCGTTGGAAAATGTTCAGCTTGCAGAATCCCTGCTGACAATTTTTGCCATACGGGTTGCCACTGAACTGGAGCGGCAGCAGGCCGAGGAGATGCGAATACAAACGCTGATCAAAGAGCAGCAGTACAGCCGCCAACTGCATGGATTGACGCAGGCAGCCTTAGCAATCAACGCAACCCTTTCTGTTGAACAAGTGCTGCAAGTGATTACCGAGCAGGCATATCAAATCATTGGCACTCACCAGTCGGTCACAAGCCTGTCAATCGATCAAAACTGGGCACAGGCAATTAATGCTGTTTACTTGTCCGACAAGTATGCCCAGTGGCAAGACTATAACGACCAGCCGGATGGATCTGGAATCTATGCCTGTGTCTGTCATTTCAACCGATCCATGCGAATGACCCAGGTAGAACTGGAAGCTCACCCCAAGTGGAAAGGGTTTGGCGAGGCAGCAGACAGGCATCCCCCCATGCGCGGCTGGTTGGTTGCTCCTCTCGTGGGGCGAGACGGGCGTAACATTGGGTTAATCCAGCTATCCGATAAGTACGAAGGTGAGTTTACAGAAGAAGACGAAGCGATTCTGGTGCAACTAGCACAAATGGCATCGGTGGCTGTTGAAAACACTCGGCTGTATGAAGCCCAACAGCTTGCCCGCACACAGGCAGAGTCAGCGAACCGGATTAAGGATGAGTTTTTAGCCGTGTTGTCCCATGAGTTGCGATCGCCCCTCAATCCGATTCTGGGCTGGACAAGGCTCCTTCGCGAGCGCAAGCTGGATGAAAAAGCCACAGATCGTGCCCTAGCAACGATCGAGCGCAACGCTAAATTGCAAACGCAACTGATAGAAGATTTGCTCGATGTCTCTCGAATTCTTCAAGGAAAGTTGAGCCTCAATGTCTGTCCCGTTAATTTGCCATCCATCATTAAAGCGGCAATGGAAACAGTCCGTCTGGCAGCAGAGGCAAAGTCAATTGAAATTCAGATGCGATTTAAACCGGGTATTGGCCAAGTTTCCGGTGATTCAACCCGCTTACAACAAGTGGTGTGGAATCTGCTATCCAACGCGGTTAAGTTCACCCCAATGGGGGGACAGATAGAAATCACATTAGAGCAAATCGGGTCTGAGGCACAAATTCAGGTGAGTGACACCGGCACGGGAATTTCTCCAGACTTTTTGCCCCATGTGTTTGAGTATTTCCGACAAGCGGATAGCACTACAACCCGCAAGTTTGGGGGATTAGGGTTAGGGTTGGCGATCGTGCGTCAGCTTGTCGAGTTGCACGGAGGAACTGTTGCAGTAGACAGTCCGGGAGAGGGACAAGGGGCGATTTTTACCGTCAGACTGCCGTTGAGAAGGGAAAGTGCCACGCCGAAGGATGAAGCAGCTACGACTAACTCCTGCACAACTGTTTCTGACACTTTACCCCTTGCAAACATCCGGGTTTTGATTGTCGATGATGAAGCCGACTCGCGTGATTTTCTCGCTTTTGTCTTGGAACAAGCAGGTGCAGAAGTGACGGCAGCAGCGTCTGCAAGCGCTGCATTACAAATACTGAGCCAATCAAAGCAAGATATTCTAATCAGTGACATCGGGATGCCGGAGATGGACGGCTATATGTTCATGCGTCAGGTGCGATCGCTGGAATCAGAACAAGAAAATAATATTCCTGCGATCGCACTAACTGCCTATGCTGGAGAGATCAATCAGCAACAGGCACTTGCCGCAGGTTTTCAACGGCACATCACCAAACCTGTAGCCCCAGAAACACTGGTTCAAGAGATCGAGAACATGGTTAGCTGTATTTAACTGGCCGATCTCAGCAAACGCGCGATCGCTTTTACCAATTCATCAGGTTCAACAGGCTTGGAGATATGCATCTGAAATCCGGCAGCTAGGGCTTGCTGCTGATTGATCTCTCCAGCATAGGCAGTAAGTGCGATCGCTGGAATCGTGCCTCCCTGTTCAGGTGACCACTTTCTAATGTGCCGAATCAGGGCATAACCATCCATCTGGGGCATCCCAATGTCACATAACAGCAGATCGGGGACAGATTGATTCAGGAGGGTCAAGACCTGTGCAGCCGAAGCGGCTGTGGCAACTTGTGCGCCAGATTGCATTAGGGTGAATGCTGCCAACTCCCGCATATCTGCATCGTCGTCCACAACCAAGATTTGAATACCTGCTAAGTCTGCCGCACTTTCTGGGTGCCTGTCATCAGAAGAGGGTTCCGGCTCTACGATGTTTAACGGTAGCCGGATGGTAAATGTAGCCCCTAAGTTCTGTCCTAAGCTGTCTGCTTGAACGGTTCCTCCGTGCAGTTCGGTAAAATGACGGACGATCGCTAGTCCCAATCCCAAGCCGCCGAATTGTCGGGTTATGGTGCCATCTTCTTGACGGAAATAGTCAAACACATGAGGTAAGAAGTCTGGTGTGATGCCTTTTCCCGTATCTTTAACTTGAATCTGAGCATACATACCAACCTGCTCTAGTTGCACCTCGATTCGTCCTCCGGTTGGGGTGAACTTCACAGCATTGGAGAGGAGGTTCCAGACTACTTGTTGGAGGCGATTGGTATCGCCTGAAACCGTTCCTGAAATAGGATTAAATGTGGTCTGGATTTGAATGTGTTTGGCTTCGGCTGCCAGTCGTACCGTTTCCCGTGCAGCCTCAATCATTGCCGCTAGATTCACAGGAGCGACGTTTAACGTCATTTTTCCTTGCAGAATGCGCGAGACATCCAACAAGTCCTCAATTAATTGGGCTTGCAGCTTGGCGTTACGTTCGATCGTTTCCAGGGCTTGCTGCGTTTTTGTGCCATCTAATCGCCCAGTTCGTAGCAATTTTGTCCAGCCCAGAATCGGATTGAGGGGCGATCGCAACTCGTGGGACAACACCGCCAAGAATTCGTCTTTAATGCGGTTAGCGGCTTCTGCTTTGGCGCGATCGCGTTGAGCCTGCCGATATAACTGAGCATTGTCGATCGCCAAAGAAGCACGACGAGCCAGTTCCTCTGCTAGTTGCAAATCTGCTGAGGTATACCGTCGTCCAGATTCGGCTGAGATAAAGGAAATGGCCCCTAGAATTCGTGCCTGAGTTCGTAGTGGCACCGTCATTACGGATCTGAATCCAACCTGCCGCAGAATCTCTAAATGCTCTGAATCACGCGCTGCCTGTACCAACAGTTCATCGGGAATCTCCGGCACTAAATCAGGTTGTCCAGTTCGCAATGTGTATGCAGCACCGCGAGGGTCATCCGGGTTCATAGGATACTTATCTCTAATCTGATGTGCCCATTCCAGTTTGGCAGGGTTAATGTGAGCAACCGCAATCTGCTCGATCGCACCATCCTCTTCTATCATGTGAACCGTACACCAGTCCGCTAATTTCGGCACTGTAAGCTGCGCGACTCGCTCTAGAGTCGTTTGATAATCGAGTGAGGATGCAAGCACCGCACTTGCCTCAGACAGAAAGCGTTGGGCAAGCTCTAACCTGACGCGTTCAGTCACATCGACTACATAAACTAAAACCCCTTCAACCTGACCATTTGAGTTAACAGTCGGAAGATAGTAAACGTTGTAGTAACCGGGATGGCGATCGCTGCGTCCGGGAACATTCACCGCAAAGTTTGGTGAAATGAAGGGATTCCCTGTGGTGTAGATCTGATGAAAGACTTCAACTACTTGGGGATCGAATTGACCAAAAAGTTCTGGAATGGAATGTCCTAAGTGTTGTTCTCGGGTTAATCCATTAATTTCTGCTAAGGCTTCGTTGATGGCAATAAATCGCTGCTTTTCATCTAACAGGGCAAGTCCAACCGGAGACGTGTCAAAAATAGTTGCCAGTTGGTGCTGTGCGGCTTCTGCCTGAGAACGGGCAAGGCGCTCGCGTTCTAACAGTTGTTCTCGTTCTTGTTCTGCTTGCTTGCGCTCCGTCACATCCAGTACCAGCGATAACACCGAAATCATCCGTCCCGATTCGTCCCTGAGACTGGAGTTATACCACTGGCAATGCACAATGTTGCCATCTTTCGTATAGTTGCGGTTGTAGGAACAAATATGAGGTTCTTCACCATAGGTCAGCCGTTGGCAGACTTCAGTCACCGGTTCGAGGTCTTCCTCAAAGACAAAAGGTATCTCTGTTAAAGATTTGCCGATTATTTCTTCGGCTTTCCAGCCCAAAATGCGCTCTGCACCAGCAGACCACCGAATGACTCGAAAGTCTCGATCCCATTCAACGACTGCCATTGGAGAGTTTTCAACATGAAAGTTGAGCTTTTGTAGGGCTTGACGCAACGCCTCTTCTGCTTGCTTGCGCTCTGTGATATCAATGACAACTCCGATCGAGTGCTTGGGCTTTCCCTGAACATCATAAGTAAACTTTCCTCTCGCTTCCACCCAGTGAACCGAGCCATCTGACCAACGTAGGCGATATTCATGGTGATACTCTTTCTTTTCAGCTATGGCTTGCTGAAATTTCGCCTCAGCTTCTGCTAGGTCATCGGGATGAACCCGACTTGCCCAAACCTTATAGCCCGGTTCGCACTCATTCGGTTTTAGCCCTAGTATCGTGAAGTGTCCTTCTGACCAAAGCAATGCCTCGGTCTGCATGTCCCAATCCCACGTTCCCATACGTCCAACCTTCAGAGCGAGTTGCAGATGAGCTTCACTTTCTCGCAATTGCTCTTCTGAGCGTGATCGCTCCACGGCTAGCCAGGTTTTTTGAGCAATTCGCTCCATTAGCACCACATCTTCCTCCGTCCAGCACCGGACAGAGACATGGTGCAACACCAACAATGCAACAAATCGTCCTTCTTTCACTAAGGGAACACACAGGAGAGATTTGGTTTGAATTGCGTCAAAGGTAGCAGCCCCCGATCCGGCAGTCCGAGGATCGCGATTGACATCATCTACGACAATAGTTTTGCCCTGCTTTAATTCAGCAATGAGTTCACGACCAAAGGAATCCATGTGATGGCTACCGACGATGCTGATTACACCATTGCAATAGTCGCGATCGACGATGACGTATTCCTGAGTAGAATCAATTTCGCCGTAAGTACAGCGGGTAACTTGGAAGTGTTGCCCTGTGGCACAAACCACTTGCCACATAATTTCCTTGGGGTCTTGAATGGCACGAATCGCGTCATTCAATTCAATCAGAAATTGCTGCTGTCTCTCCTTGTGCTGAAGTTCTGCCAGTAATGCCTCAATCTGTTGCCTTGCCCGCACCTGGGCTGTCACGTCCCTGTTATAAATTAAGACGCCCTGAATGGTTCCCTCAGCATCTCGCCAAGCCGGAAAGATACAGTTAAAAAATGCCTCTTCCAACACCCCATCGCCATTGCGATCCCAGTAAGTAGGTGACTCCTTCCGAATAAATGTTTCTCCCGTTCGATAAACCTGTTCAAACGCTTCAAAGTAAATTTGCCCCTCTATCTCCGGGAAAACATCCCGTATTGATTTGCCAATAATGCCTGGAGTGCGTCCAGTCCCTTGCAGGTAGGTGGGATTGGCAAATTCATACACCAATACTCCGGACAGTTTTTAAGCAGCCAAAGTACCATAATACAAGACAGAAGGAAGATTAGGATGGTTTAAAATCAACTCCGGGTCTAAATCTAACTTATCAATAAAGGTACAAAGTAGATGCTTATTGAATTCCAGACGTTTATAAGAGGCCAT
>NZ_JAUBSB010000056.1:0-38771 GCF_036702135.1 Microcoleus sp. LAD1_D3
TATGAGTTAGCTCTAGGGGGATTAAATTGAAAACCTTCTATTATAGCATAGATTTTTTTTGCAAGAGGTCTAATAAAGTCATAGCCATCTTCTCCTATCTAACAATCATCTCTCTTTCCCCTCTTCCTCTGCGCCCTCTGCGCCCTCTGCGGTTCATTAATCTTATCGTTAAAATATTCGTTAAATCCTGTTACTCTTATTGTACAATAACTTTTAAACAAATTCATCTAAGGCTCAAAACCGTGACTAAATATGTGATGTGGGGAAGCTACTGCGAAGACGTTCTAGAAAAACGCGCTCCGTTTCGAGACGCTCATTTAGCCGGATTGGCTAAGCAGAAGGAATCGGGTGTGTTAAGTACGATCGGGCCAACAAAAGACTTAACTAAAGTTTTTGCAATTTACGAAGCGGAAGATGAGGCGGCCGTGCGACAATTGGTGGAAGCCGATCCTTATTGGGTAAATGGGGTTTGGACTGAGTACGATGTGAAAGAGTGGATTCAAGCTTTTTGAAGGGGTTAACAGGGTGAACATCTTAAGATTGGATGACAGCGATTTAGTTCCAGTTGACTATGGCGATTTGCTGGACAAAATTTTAGAAGTTTTACAGACTAAAAACCCATTTAAATTATCCGACGACAACATCCGTATGCTCATCGATATTGATGATATTGCTGCGGATGTTTCCAAAATTCAAGTGCGGAAACCCTTGGGTTCTTTTGAACGTCAAGCAGATTCTGCTAGTGTTAATTTTCCGCCGGAAATTGAGGAGCATTTTGGCAGTCTAGTCAGGCAGATTCAACAGTGTTTGCAGCAGCACTTAGAATCTAAATTGCCACAAAATACTTCTATTGAAAGCTTTGTCGCTACTTTGATTAGTCCTTTAGATTCACCCTCTTTTCGGGGAAACGGCCAAGAGTTAGGCTTCAAATACGATTTTGGCAAATGCCACACTGATTTAGAAAAAGAAAAGCTAACTTTGCAACGTCTTGATTCGGGCAGCCATGCGACTTTAAAACTGCATAAATTGACCATTGCTGTCCGAAATACTGATATTTTTGAACAACAACTAAAAAAAGGTTTGGAAAACTATATTAATGAAAATGCCGAGACTAACGATGATAAACAACAACTTAAGCATCGTCTTGATGAGATGGTTGAAAATCCAGACTCTAATTTTCACAAATTAATCCGAGTGGTAGATAAAGAAACTCTGGGGAAAATTAACAAAGAAGCTAAGATTATTTATTTGGACTATCTCCTAGAACACATTCGCGCTAGCAGTACAGATACTGTAGGAATCATCTACTTACAAGACTTGATTCGCCGCCTCAGATTGATAGAAGATTATATTAACGATCCCAATAAATCTGATGGCGATCACGAGGTTAATTATGCTGGTATTCGAGTTAATTACAGAGAGATATTTGCGAGAGCGGAAGCCTTAGATTTTCTGCCAATTATTCCCATTGTAGAAGGTTATTTGGGAGAAAGTACCGACAATGCTCGTAACGAACGTAAGTTTATTTTTGGACTCAAAGTCAAATTTGATAACTCAGTTCAAGCGCGCGGTGGAAAAGATGTATTTGAATATTATCTAAATCTGCTAAATCCAGACAGTGAAGAACATCAAGCAGAATTTGCCGAAGATGTTAATAGCGAAACCTTCGTCCGCAAGGTATTTAAAATAGCATTACTATACTATTTTGTGTTTGCTTCCCGCAGCAATCCACTAGCAAAAAATTACGACCCTGAATCTGAGTTTAATTATCAGCCGATCGCCATATTTGAGCAAAGAGTATTGCCAGTCCTACAAGGTTCTGATGATGAGGCAAAAAGAGAGCTATTTCGCAACTTTCTTAAAGGATTTAATCAGTTTAATATAAAGCACAAAATCACGCATCTTAAAAAAATGCTGAAAGGCTTTCTGGAGCGGCAGACAACTTTGCCAAGCCGAACAGAAACGCGACACGTAAACCTCAAAATGGGTCTAGTAGAGGATATTGACAATATTTTGACTACTGGTAAATTTTTTAATGAAATTATGGAGCGAAATTACAAGCAAACGCTCCATTATATTACCGTCAAAGATCCTAGTGTCGATGAAAGATCTATTTGTCAGCTACCAGTCAATATCACCATAGAAGATGTCCGCTATTTTCCTACTGATGAACGCCAAAATTTCAGCATGGAATACAATATCAAAGATGTCGATGTTTTGCCTGTACTTTCTGCACCTAAAGCCGATCGCTCTAGAGCCATCTACGAAAAACATTTTCAGACAAAATTAGTTGTGTTTCCCTATGACGATAGACGACTAGATAGCGGTAATAAAGGTTTACAACCTGCGGCCATTTTTGTGTATAAGTTTACCATGCTGCTGCTGTCCTATATCTGTCTGAGGATATTGCTTGAAAATACTGCGGACAACTTATTTATTCCGATGGTAAGACTTCATGAAGGCGACGACAAAAACCCTTCGCCGTCAGAAAAATTTATGGCCAATCTTTCCAAAACATTGTCTCATATTTTGAGTGAAAAACAACGCTCAACTTCTCAAGGGTTTCGCATTAAAAAACAGCCCAATGGTTACACAATTCGGAACGGTTTGAGTTCAATGTATTCAATTATACCGAAAAAATTTAAGTTTAGCAATGTACAGCTAGCTCCAGAGTTGGACAAGTTAGCAATTATTGTCGTTTCCAGTCGAGATAGTGATGCGAAAAAAGGTAATCAAAACCGCTTCCAAAGACAAGCTAGTTTAATAGGAGAAGTTGTGGGAATCAATCGCCTAGACGATAGCACAATTCAAGTTGAAATGCTGAAAACACTTTCCGAGAATTACAGTGTCAGCCGTCTTTATTCTGAGCCGTTAATCCTTGAAGATGTCATGAGCCAGCTTTATCAGCAAGGATATCGGAATTTCGCATATATTTCCCAAGCACCTTACATGAGTAGGCTGCATATTACCAAGACTGAGGAAGATGAGGAATTGTCTTTCATGTCAAAAAAATTGCTCCGAACTTTGAAAGGAGAGCGCCGAGATATCAAAATTTATCCGATATTCTTTGACAAATACTATGTCCGTAGTTTCCTAGGCGATAAGGGAAAATCCTTTTACATTCAGGATGCAATGGAGCTTGAAAGCTTGTTTGCAGATACCAGTCAGCAAGCGGTGATGTTTGTCAACTTGTTTAACGGAATTAAAGTCAAGCAGGAAAAGAACTTTTATAATGGCGTGATTTCCTACTCGACGCTGTTGCATATATACGAAGGTATTTTGGATGACCAAGATATTCACCAAGGCTTAATTTATGATGGTGCAATTAAAGATACTATACTGCACTATTTAACAATATTCCACTTTTCTCGGTACGAAGCTAGTCACCATATTAGTTTAAAACTTGACCCCTACGAGCGGATTATTGGTGATGAATCGGTGGGTGCTTTGTCTGTATTTAGTCATGCTGGCGGTAGTGCGGATTTTAATTCCCTGGCATTTTTGAATAAGGTAAGAGAAGTCTTGAATGTGGATGACGGAGGTATTAATCATGATTGGTGAAGATTTTGGACGGCTGTTTGAGGTGGGATTTAATATTGGGATTCTGGCCTATATTCAGCGTGAAAATATAGCTCACAATTTCGGAGATTCCTACCGTCTCGATTTGCAGAAACTAGAATTGCCAAAGATGATGGCGGAAATAACTAGGGAAGCTAATCTCCTCGGTAGTTTGGATGCTAAAATTGTTGAGAAGTGGAGTCTATTTTTTGTCCAAAAAGGCTTTATTGGTGGGTGGAATTTCTTCCGGGAGTACCTCACATCTACGGGCTGGACTTTAAGGTTATCGCAAATCTTGTATTTTCAGTGCAGTTTGAGTTGTGCTAACAGTATTAGAACCCAGAATGACGATGAGACAGAAGTTTTTAAAGCGTTTAAGAAGGTATTATCTCAGTTTGAAACAGCGCCACCAAATTTCTCAGACGATGAGATTAACTCCTACATCCGCCGCTACAAGAAAAAAGGCGAGTTTTTGCAAGCTGATACCCTGATTTTGTTGCAAAATGGTAAGGATTTTAGAATTCTGTGCGTTGATTTGTCTGTGTTTACTCCTCCGTTGGCTTCGGAAAAAGTCGAGAATCTCAACGAAATAGAGGTGATGCGGAAGTCTTTGCTCAGAGAAATTAGCTATTTGCGATCGAAAAGTGTTTTTTCTAATCTGCGAATCGATACTAGCACTTTAGGTGTTGATTTCTCGGAGGATTTAAAACGCTATTTTACGGCTTTTAAGTATAAGGATAAGGAAAGCGCTAAGTTGATTCAGGCGGGTAGCTACGCTCACAGCTTCTACGGTTTTCTGCAAACAACTGGTATTATTCCTCATGATGCTGAGGTTTTGTTGAATGTTGTCGGTTATAGCGATCGCACAATCAGCGCAATTTCCCTCCGCAGTGATAAAATAGACATCTTGGCGAATTGTGCCAAAATCTACCAGCAGGAAGCGAAAGATAAACAGATTAACGATGCTCGCGCCGAAGTTTTAGATGCGATCCAACTCAACGCGGCTCGCAGTTTTCAGAATGGCAAAAAATTTGTCAGCGATTTGTTAACACTTGGCAAAAGTTCTACACCTGTACGTAATACAGAGCGGATCGATAACTTTGTCAATTCCATTGATATTATATCAGATAAATTGGCAGATGATTTGCAAATCGATCGCGGATTGCACCTGAGAAATGCTCACGCTCAATTAATTGTCAAAGCGCTGGAATCTGACGAAACTTACGTGTTTTTGACTGGGAATCCGGGAATTGGGAAAACAACTGCGATCGCAAATTTCCTCAAAAACCATATAAACGACGGCTTCTTGTTCTTTTATGTCAGTCCCCGCAAGCAAGTTAACTTAGATATCATCGAAAAATTCCGAGATAAAAAGACTGGTTTGTTGTGCGACAACAGATTATTTTGCATCAACACAAACTCCGATATCATCAAAAGCCATTCTGGAAAATGTACCGTCAACTACGCAGCGAATAACTATCACGGAAATTTCCAACAAAAAACTGTCCACTTCATCAACGACAGCGCAGAAATGCAGCGGAAGGAATATCACCAGCCTCAACTTGAAAGGAAGGGAGAAACGGTAATTAAACCTACAAGTGGTAAAACGAATGGGGTGCTAAATAGCGTTTGTGAGGGAATATATTCGCTTATTAATTGCAAGACATCAAACAATATCGTGGCTACCGTTTCTATTCAGTCTTTGAAGGTAACAGAAACAGGAAAAAATACTCTCCAGCATTTAGAAAAAATATTTCAGGATGCTTACAATAAGCGGAACAAAGAAGTCATTTATCCTAAAATGCAGGAAATCTCCAGTCGCATCAAACACATTTTCATTATGATAGATGAAATTACGGGAGATGACGGCGGTGTTGAGTTTCTGCATGGAATTGGTAGGCTGCTTAACAAATATGAGTTGCACAACCCAAAACACGGTTTTAATACTAAAATTATTGTAGCCGATGCTTCGATTGTTGACCCGGATGTAATTAAACAACACCTCGATGATACCTCGCCGGAACCGGATAAAATCTATTTTAAAAAGCTACCAAAAAAATCTGAAGAAATCCCGGCTTTGGAAGTTATCCCTTTTGATTTTAGACTGTTACCTGCTAAAGTTATAAATACAAATTCCTATCCCGCTAGCAGTTTAGAGATAACTTATAAGGTATTTGTAGAAGCTGTCAAGTTTACTGAAGATACTGCTTTAAATCCCAAGAATGATTTAGTTAAATCAGTACAGTCTGAAATAATTAAGGATATCAATCAGCGGTTAGAAATACCGGGAGTTGAACAAATTATCGTCTACATTCAGGATAAGCGAAGATTGGCGGAGTTGATTGATAAAATCCAAAATGAGCGAGAATTTAATCGCTATACCGATTATCTGGAAGTCCACGCGAATATCTCGGAAGAGGAGAAAGAAAAAATACAGGAATACAAAAATACAGCTAAAGTAATTTTTATGACTGCATCGGGAAGTCGTGGACTTTCTTTTCCGAAAACTAAACATATTTTAGTGGATATTCCCCGCTTTCAGATTGAGAAAAATCTAATGGAGGTGATTCAGGTGATTTATCGGGGGCGGGGGGAAGATGATGATGGTAATACCCTGGATGGTGAAGACAAAGAATTAGTTTTTTACCTATCTGATACAGCGGTTTACTATGCAGATGATGCGGAACTTTCCCTGCAAGAAAGCAAATTGAGTTTGTTGAATTTACTGCTAATTCTGAAGACGGCGGTGATGACGCGAATTTTAGGATACGGTTATTTAGGTAGGGAAAAGTTTTTGATGATTCCGATTGGCGGTAAGTCGGTTTCCGCAGTAGGGGATACTTTTAGCAGCAAAATGGCGGCTCTAATTAAGACATTAAAGAGCGAGAGCCAGCGAGGAAATATGTTGTTTAAGGAGGTTTATACGAGCCTGGAACAGCTTTTGAGTCGCGGGGAGTTTGTTTTGAAAAATTCTGATAATTCTCGTCAAAAGGGCGATTCTTACCTCGAAATGCGGGACGATTTTAATCGTAAATTTTTGGAGAAGTGCAATCCTCTTGATGGTTTGTTGAGCTATGATAATTTAGAGCTCGGTCATGTTTGCGGTAGTTTGTTGCTCGTACCTCTAGCTAAGCAAAATTTGGTAGAAACATACCAGATGTCGCTGCATCGGGAAATCAAGGAATGTCTAGAGAAGAAGTTGCTGCACAAAATGCGTCTAATTAGGGATAGCGATTCGTCCCCGGAGAATGTACGATCGGCAATTAGAGGAGGTGCGATCGAGCTTTTGCAATTTCTCAACAGCGATGTGCAGAAAACTCAGTATTTTGAAGAGCAGAGTCAGCAGTTCGATCGCTATTATGCCATACCGCTGTTTGCTTTTGTCAGCGCTGAGGAAATGCAGGAGTATTTTGCTGACAGTAAGCTGGAAGAACCGGAAGACAGGCGGTTTCGGGATATTTTGTCGGCTTACGTGCGATCGATCTACCCTGTAGATAGTGTAATGCCGATCGGGCACAAGTATCAAGACTTTCCATTTATTGTGTTTAGAAGCTACAGTTTAGAGCAAAGTAGAGAAAAGATTTTTACAGATAAATATCTTTTAAGTTCCAACGAGTTGAACGTGCTGAATTTAATTTTGTCGAAGCAGGTAAACTGAAACTTGTAGGGTGCGTCATACAATTTTAGATTTTAGATTTTAGATTTTAGATTGGGAATCAAGGATGACTATCGGGGTTTGGAGTTTACCTACAGTTGCATTCTTGTTTGAAACTGCTATCAGTTAGCTGTCACCCTATCCGCACAGAAAATAAAACTTTTTTGACGCACCATACTTGCTACTTGCTAACTTCAAACGGCGTGTATTTCCCCCCCAAAGCTTCGACGATGGTGCGAGTATTAGCCGACATCATTTTCACATAAGAATCGCCCTCGCTTCCTGCCGCCCCAATCGAATCCGAATAAAGTTGCTGCGCCGCCAATTTCACCCCCGCTTCCTCCGCCACTGTTCTAATCAGTTGCGGGTTAATAGTAGTCTCGGCAAAAATAGCAGGAACTCCCGCAGCTTTCACCGATTCTACTAACTTTTGCACGGTTTGAGCGCTGGGCTGTTCCTCCGTACTAATCCCGATCAAACTGCCCGCACTTCCCAATCCGTAGGCGCGGCTGTAATATTGAAAAGCATCGTGAGTTGTTACTAATTCGCGCTTATTTTCGGGGATTGTTTTAATCTCTTGTTCGATCCAACTATCCAAACGTTTTAACTCTTCAGTAAGTTTCACAGCATTCTGCGTAAACTTCTCCCGATCTTCCGGCGACAGTTCGATTAGCCCATCCCGAATTGCTTCCACCATTTGAACGGCATTTTCCACATTTCCCCAAACGTGCGGATCGGGTACGGTATTGCCTTCTTTATTCAATAGCAAAGGCTTGACAACTTCCCCCACTGCTAATTTCCGCGCCTTAATTCCGGCGGCATTCATCATCCTAATTAATCCCGGTTCCAAATTGTAACCGTTATACAAAATTAAGTTAGCTTCTTCTAAAGCTTGAGAATCTTTTGGCACCGGTTCGTAAACGTGAGGATCGGTTCCCGGCTGCAAAATTCCTGTTAACTGAACTTCGCCGCCCGCTACTCGATCGGTCAAATCCTCAATAATTGTGCTGGTAGCAACTACCTTGGGTTTAGCATCTGCCTCTGGAGAGAGGCGATCGCTCTGGGTTTGAGCGCAACTAAATAAACCCACAGTCAAAATGCCACAGGCAATAGTTCCGATCAAAAATACCTTGGATTTGTCCAATCCAGGGGCGGCGGTTTCAATCCCCGACTCACGGCTAAACTCCCCTTTATAGGATTGCTTCACAATGGCTGTCGGTTTTAACTCACATTTTTCACTCTTCTCCACCACAGGCAAGATGCCTGTTCCACAATTATTCAATATTCTGGTGGGGTGGGCTATTCGCCCGCCCCGATCGCGCTCATTGAGAATGGTGGAAGATATAAGTTTTAACCTACTTGACATTTTTGCCACAAAACCTATGGTTTGAGCGGTTTCCAGCTTGGACTGTCGCATTATCTACCTCTCCTGCGTTCCCGATTATTCCTATTTACCGATGATTTCATATTCTTTTCATTTTTACAGTAAACTTAATAAAAAGGAGATAGAGTCACCGCAATGAATACCGCCGCCTTCCCCAACGAGAATCCTTGGTCTCAAATGGTTTGCCACCTCAAAGACAGCGCTACCGAAACTGAAATTATCACTGTTAAGCACTTAGCAGTAAACTACCGCACGGTAGAGGCACTCAGAGATATCAATCTTTCCGTCAAACCGGGAAGGCTGACGGGTATTATTGGGCCCAACGGTGCCGGCAAAAGCACGCTGATTAAAGCAATGTTGGGCTTAATTCCCGCAGATCGCGGCACGGTTACCTGGGGCGAAGAAGCGATCGCCGATCGACTCGAAACAGTAGCCTACGTGCCCCAGCGATCGCAAATTGACTGGAACTATCCCGCCACCGTTTGGGATGTCGTCATGATGGGAAGAGTCAGAAAAGCCGGATGGTTTCGCCGCTTCTCGGCAGCTAGCCGCCGTATCGCTGCCGATGCCTTAGAAAGAGTAGGCATGAGTGCTTACAAAGACAGACCGATCGGACAACTTTCGGGCGGACAGCAACAGCGAGTATTTCTAGCTAGAGCCTTAGCTCAAGAAGCCGCTATTTTCTGCTTTGATGAGCCGTTTGTCGGCGTTGACCAAAAAACTCAAAATATTATTTTTGACATCTTCCACCAGCTAGCCAATGCCGGAAAAATTGTCTTAGTAGTCAACCACGACTTAGGCGAATCAATCACCAATTTTGACGATTTAATTTTGTTAAATACAGAAGTGATTGCCGCTGGTTCCCGCCAAGAAGTGCTAACGCAAGAAAACCTTTACCGCGCCTACGGTGGACAAGTAATGTTCTTTGGCGGACAAGCAGCTTAATTACCCAGCCCTAATTAGTCTAGGAGTTACACTCTTGAACGCGGTTTATTTGATAATCTTGGGTTGGGCAACGATAAATCTCGAATCAAAGCGGGTTGCTTTGGTGTTTAGTCATTAGTTAGCTGTGATTTTATCATTTTATGATACAAACCTTAATTGAGCCGTTGCAGTATGGATTCATGCAGCGATCGCTCCTAATTGCCATTCTCGTCGGCATCGTCTGCGCGATCGTCGGCAGCTACCTAATGGTACAGCGGCTGGCCTTGCTCGGAGACGCCATCAGCCACTCGGTTTTGCCCGGATTGGCGATCGCATTTATCCTCGGAGCAAACATCTTTCTCGGCGCGTTCATTGCCGGAGTTTTGAGTACAGTAATCATAGCTTGGATCAAAGCTCGATCGACAATCAAAGAAGACGCGGCAATGGGCATCGTATTTTCGGCATTCTTCGCCCTCGGCATCACCCTAATTACGATCGTCCAAAAAGACAACAAAATCGACCTCAACCACTTTCTTTTCGGCAACATACTCGGCGTTACCCCCCAAGATGCGATCGACACAGCCGTCATAGTCGCCGTAGTCTTATTAGTTGTAGTATTGTTTTACAAAGAACTGCTATTTTACACATTCGATCCATTAGGAGCGCAAGCCACAGGTTTGCCAGTAAACCTGCTTAACTTCGGACTGATGGTACTCATCGCCCTCACAATAGTTGCCAGCCTCAAAGCCGTTGGCGTAGTGCTAGTCTTGTCCCTATTAATTACACCCGCAAGTACCGCCTATCTCCTAGTCACTCGCCTGCACCAAGTAATGATTTTAGGCGCAATAATCGGAGTTATTTCCAGCATTAGCGGAATGTATCTCAGCTACTTTTATAACTTACCATCCGGGCCCGCAATAGTTTTAGTTGCATCGGGATTATTTGTGCTATCATTGCTTTTCAGTCCCACTCAAGGAATCCTCACCCAGCCCCGCACACACTCCGGTCAAATTCCTCCAATATGGCGGGAATTAAAAAATTTAACTAAAGGCCGATAACAATTAAGTTTGTAGTAACGCTTCAGCCCCCCCTCCCCTTGTTAATAAGAATCTTCGTTAATCCCCGTGGATGTGCGGTTCAAAAAAGCCTCTCGAATTAATCCGCGTAACTGCGAATCGTGGGCTGCACCCAGATTTGGTAAAAAGGGTTTTTTTTAGGATTGCGAGAAAGCAAAAACGGGATGATACCGAATCGGGCGATCGCAATTACGAACTATTGGTCACAAAAAACTGTACAATAACAAAAGTTAAAATTTCCCGCAAACACATCTACTAAGTTAAAGAAACATGACAGTCAAAGTAGGAGACACCGCACCAGATTTTACCTTACCATCTCAAACTGGCACATCAGTCAGCCTCAAAGATTTTAAAGGTAAAAAAAACGTTATCGTCTACTTTTACCCCAAAGACGACACACCCGGATGCACCACCCAAGCTTGCGCTTTTCGAGATAGTTACGAAGTCTTCAAAGACGCGGGTGCAGAAGTCATAGGCATTAGCGAAGATACCCAACAATCACACCAGCAATTTGCCACCAAATATCAGCTACCCTTTACACTGCTGAGCGATACTGGCAATAAAGTGCGGCAATTATACGGAGTTCCAGCTACACTGTGGATTATGCCCGGTAGAGTAACTTATGTCATTGACCAAGAAGGCGTTGTCAAGCATATTTTTGACTCGATGTTGAACTTCAAAGCACACGTTGCAGAAGCACTCACAACTTTAGAAACCATCAAAATTTAGATGGATTTGCTTAAATATATTGTTGGTAGTGAGGACGAAAGTCCTCATCCCTCATTGTCTAAAAAACCAAGAAAAAACTCAATTCCTGACTGCGAACTAAGGGTTTTTAGTGACAACGGAAATTCTAAGACAAGAGGTTTTCTCGTACCCACTTTTTAAAAGCTTGAATAGCGTGGGTTCTACCAGCAACTTGACTCTGCTGAGTGTACTGATTCACCAGTTGGACAATCGGGATATTGGGGAAAGTGGGACTAACATCAGACTCAATATATTGTTCGGCTTGCAAGACGTTGATTTGTACCCCTCGCCGTGCGTATCGCCAAAGTTCCGGCACTCCTAGAATTTGATAATTATCCAACTGCGTGCGAGAAGTAAGATCAATTTCTATAGCTAAGTCTGGGGGTGGATCAACACTCATATCGAGGCGATTTTTACCGATAACGGCTGCTTGATTTTGAATGTAAAAACAGGTATCCGGTTCGACAGCCTGACTCATGCTTTCATTTTTCAACGTTGTCGAACCTAACGACTCAAATGCTATTTGTCGTGTTTCCAACAAAATTTTTACCATGTCGCCAATAATTTCTTTGGCTTTTTCATGTTCGGGCAGAGGAACCATAATTTCTAACCGTCCGTTACTATAGGACAGTCGGGAAGCACGACGTTCTCCTAATTCCGCCAAAATACTTTCAAATTGTTGCCAGTTAACATCCTCAACCAGTAATTGCTGACCCGGCTGAATCTTCAATTGTCTTAACTCCAATAGCATAATTGTTCCTCCATTTTCTCTAGGAAATATCGCCCAAGTCCTGACTACGAATCATTATCTTAAAAAACCAGAAAGGACTAAAGTCCTTACTAAAAACTCGTGGTTCGTAGTAAGGACTTTAGTCCTTTTTTGCTAACGGCTTGCAGCCATTAACAATTAGCACTCAGCAATTATCTAGCTTTTCGCAACACTCGATTTTTCAGATGTAGCGCTTTCGGCAGTTTTGCCATTTTTGCTATTACCGTTACCGTTGCTGTGGCGGGGTTGGATAACTCCATAGCCGCTGTGACTCTTGCGTTCGTAGAGTACGTTAATTTCGCCTGTTTCGGCATTACGGAACATATAGAAATCGTGATCGATAATCTGCAATTGTTCCAAAGCTTCTTGCACAGTCATTGGAGGCATGGCAAAATACTTAGTCCGCACCACCTCAGCAGGAAGTTCGGGAGTTCGATCGCCAATCAGATCCGCTACTACAGGATGTTCATCAACTACCGTAACCGTTTTGGCACTACTCTGGGTCTTGTTGTCGTGGCGTTTTTCCTTAAATTTCCGCAGTTGACGAGCTATCTTGTCGGCAACCAAATCGATGCTAGCATACAGGCTTTCCGTGCTTTCCTCAGCCCGAATCACGCTGCCGTTAGCATAAATTGTCACCTCAGCAGTCTGCTTAGGATTGATCCTGGGGTTACGAGCCACCGATAGATGTATGTCCACTTCCGTAGTCAAAGTTTGAAAATGGCTAACTGCCTTTTCCACCTTTTGATTGACGTACTCGCGAATCGCATCGGTGATTTCTATATTCTTACCCTGGATAACAAGCTTCATAGAGCTCCCTCCCTTCTGTAACGTGGGTATATTTTATACAGTAGCACTATGTATTGTGGAAAACACTTATCTTCCAAATCTTTTATTATATGTTGACAATTCTTGATTTAAATTGCGCCAATATTCCGTCAAAACACTATTGATTTTTTGCATGATTTCCCCTCTCACCCCTCAACAGCTAAATGCACCACCCTGCTTGCTCCTCGATTGGGGACTTGTTCCCTACTCCCAAGCTTGGGAAATCCAGCAAAAACTCGTGCAAGAACGCCGCGACAAACCAGATTTGCCAGATGTCCTGATTTTGCTGGAACATCCGCCCGTTTACACTTTGGGAATGGGCTCAAAGCTGGAATTTCTGAAATTTGACCCGGGGCAAACTCAGCCGGAACTTCACCGAGTTGAGCGGGGCGGCGAGGTGACTTACCACTGTCCGGGCCAATTGGTGGGCTATCCGATTTTAAATTTGCGGCGCCACCAGCAAGATTTGCACTGGTATTTGCGGCAGTTGGAGGAAGTGCTGCTGAGGGTGCTGGAAGTTTGCGGGTTGAAGGGTTCGCGGGTTTCCGGTATGACTGGAGTTTGGGTGGATGGGTGCAAAGTAGGTGCGATCGGCATTAAAGTCAGCCGCTGGATTACGATGCACGGTTTTGCTTTAAATGTTTGTCCCGATCTCGCCGGTTTTGGGCAAATTGTACCTTGCGGGATTCCCGATCGACCTGTTGGGAGTTTAGAGCAGTTTATCCCCGGAATTGAGGTCGATCGAGTTAGGGCGATCGTGGCGGCTGAATTTGCAGAAGTTTTTGGAGTGGAAATAGTGCGATCGAGTGTGTAGGGTGCGTCCCCCGATCGCAGGTGAAGTAATGCGGATTTTAGCCCGTTACTGGAAATAATAATTTTTCCGGGCGATCGCCCTTTCTTGAGTGAAGTGCGATCGCTCTTAAATTATCAAAAACATCAGGCTTAATTCTCCACCCAATCACTTAAAAACTCCATACTAAGGATGCTAAATATCGCATCGAATTAACGCGGCGGTGTTTGCGAGACTTGAGGGTATTATAGAGATAATTTTAACGGTCTGTACTTACTGACTCAAGAATTGAGATAATTGGTGGTATAATGGGCGATCGCGAGCTTCTCTAACCTTAGAGAGAAGCAAGACCGATGCAGAAATACGTCCTAAGAGTTTTGCGATCGCCCTTAGAGTCAGGTAAGATTCTTGTTAATTATTGCGCTGCGCTCAGGAGAAAAAATTTATGGCAGATATGTCTGGTCAAGACCCCTCGGAAATTAAAATGGCGACGGTTCATGAAGAAGAAAAAGGCGCAACGTTTAGCGGTACGGTCATCCTTGCTATCGATGTCGAGGCTGGGGAAGTCGTTTTCTTCAGAGACTTTTTGATTGAAGATTATAAAGGCGAACTTACCGCTTATCTGGCAACAGATGGCAATATAACGAAAAGCATTGATTTAGGCGAACTTAAGCATAAGAGCGGTAGCTTTAAGCTGCCAATTCCGATGGGGACGGATACATCACCCTACAATACAGTCGTGCTGCGCGACGAAAAAAGCAAGAAAAAAGTTGTGACGATCGAGCTGTAAAATTTGCAATTTAGCTCGTAGTTCAGCCAAATTCGCTCGCCCTTTTTTTCCGGAAGTGCGATCGCTCTTAAATTAAGGTGCGTCACTTTCGATCGAACGGCGAAGTTTTGCGATCGCTCGTAAAGTGATGCACCCTAATTTTTAAAATGGAATCGGATCGTAATCGGGATTTTCCGGTTCGTTAGAGGAACCCGACTGGCGATCGGACTCAGAATTTGAAGACTGATGCGAGTTCCAATCCGAACTAGATGTGCGGTTAGAGCCGCTTGGAGCGCTGTTAGAACTGCGGTTCCGCGAGCCTAAAGGTACTACATTGCTCGGCACATTAGCCGGGGCGGTGTCGCGAATTTGAGCCGGTTCCGGGGCGGTTCTAGCTGCGGGAGCCGAACTCATTGCATCAGCCCCGACACTGTAAATCCTTTGAGCTGTCAGTTCAGCGCGCTTTTCTTTAATACCATCTCTTTCGATCGTATTCATGCTCAGCCGTCCCTCAATAATCACGCGATCGCCCTCGTGATATTTCTCGTGAATTTCTTGAGCAAAATTTCCCCATCCTATCACTTTCAAATGTTCGGGCGGATCTTCTGGTTTTGGGCCTGGAAACTGCACCAACATCTCAGCGATTTGAAGTTGATTGTCAGGAGTATAACGGAGTTGCGGTTGTTGAATTATTTCCGCCATCAAAATGCAGCTATTCATCTGTTATCTGTGCTTAATTGGGAATTGGATGTTGAAGGAAGAAGGAAGAAAGAAGAAGGAAGAAGGAAAAAATAGCTATCCGTGTACCGATGACTTATGCGTCTTGCTTTGGGGAATTGCCAATTGCCAATTGGTAATTGGTGATTAGTGATTTTTCTGCGCCCGATCGCTATTAGTTGTCACCGATGACGGATTACACGTTACCAAATTTATCTTGGAGAACCGCCGCCTCGGCTTGACTGACAAAATCGTGAACGAGGGCGCGGTACTCCTTCAACGTTTCAGATACCCAATCTCGATCCTCACTGTTGGCGAAGATATGAACCGTCGGTTCACTAGCATCGGGTAAAACTAATACCCAATTGTCGTCGCTGTAGTTAAAAATCTTCACTCCATCTAATAATTCTAAACGATCGGGCGAATGAGTTTCTACTAAATGTCGCATCAGCGAACCCTTGATAGTCCAAGGACAGCGGACGCTGTAACTGCGGTGGGTGATGCGGGGAAGTTCCGCCTTGATCTGTCCGAGCGATCGCTCCTGAATCGTCATCATTTCTATGACTTTAGCAATGCAGAACATTCCGTCAAATCCGGGATGCAACTGCGGGAAAATAAAACCCATAAGGCCGCTACCGCCCAAAACCACATTCGGGTTCCTGTTAGCGGCTTCCATCAAAGCAGTTGGGTTCGCCTTCGTGCGGATTACCTTGCTTTGATAGCGTCGGGCGATCGCCTCCACCGCAGAAGACGCATGCACCGGCACTACTACTGTACCTTTGGGATGAGAAGTCAGCATCAAATTTACCATCAACGCCGTCAGCATTTCCCCACGAATCGCTATCCCAGACTCATCTACCAAAATGAGCTGTTCGCCGTTAGCCGACACCTGCACTCCAAAATTAGCGCTGAGTGCTTTCACCACCCGGCCGAGTTGGTCGAGCAAATATTCCCGTTCCCCGTTGCTTAGAGAAGTCTGCTTGAGACTAGCATTGAGCACTACCGCATCGCAGCCGAACTTGGCAAGCATTTGGGGCAAAATTGCTCCAGAAACCGCGTAAACGTAATCGATTACTACCTTAGAATTGCTGTAGCGTATTGCCTCAACATTCATCTGCCGCTCAAAAATGCGGTTGTAAACTTCGAGAGCTTGGTTAAAGTACGTCATCTCTCCAATTTCGGGAATTAGAGCCCGCCGCAAATCTTCCTTAAAATAAGCCCCCTCGATTTTTTTCTCAGCTCCTTTAGTAATATTGATGCCTTTGATATCAAAGAATTCAATTAAAATGTGGTCGGAGCGATCGGGCGAAATGCGAACATGAATGCCGCCGGCAATCGACAGCGTAGACGAAACCGTGCGTGCGATCGGAATTGCCGTCGATTCCAAATTGATCACATTTATTCCCACCGACATCAAACCCGCAATCAAAGACCTCGATACCATCCGCGAAATGCTCCGCTGGTCACGAGAAACCGATACCGAAGTTCCGGGTTTCAAAGTCGAGCCGTAAGCCGCGCCCAATTTCACCGCAAATTCCGGGGTAACATCCACATTTGCCAGTCCTTGAACGCCACGCTGACCGAACAAATTCCGCTTAGCTTGTTCTCCCCAAATTAAATTTTGATTTAACAGAGCGCCGGATTCAATATTTTTGCTCGGCCAGACGCGCACGCTTGGCCCCACTTGTGCTTCTTCTCCCACGATGGACATTGAACCGACGACAGCACCTTCGAGGACGTGAGCACGCCTGTCTACGCGGGTGCTCCGGCAAATCACGCAGGCCCTAAGATGAGCGTCTTCGCCGACAATTGCTCCGTTCCAGACGATGGGACGTTTGAGGTTGGCGTCCGCCCCGACAGTCACGTTATCTCCGAGCACCGTACCGGCATCGATTGTAACTCGGGCTCCAATCCGGCAATTGTTGCCGATCATCGCCGGTACTTCGATGATCGCGCTATCGTCAATAAAAGTATTCTGACCTACCCAAAGTCCCGATCGAACTTCGTTGTAGTAGGTCAAATCCAGTTTGACCTTTCCCCGCAGCGCGTCGTACTGAGCTTCCCGGTAAACATCCAACTGGCCGACATCGCACCAGTAACCCTCGGCGATATAGCCGTACATCGGCTCGTTTTTTTCCAGTAGCATGGGAAACAAGTCTTTGGAGAAGTCGCACTCCTGATTTGCCGGCAGGTAATCCAAGACCTCGGGTTCTAAAATATAAATGCCGGTATTGATAGTATCGGAGAAAATTTCGCTGCTAGAAGGCTTTTCCAGAAAGCGACTGATGCGGTAATTTTCCTCGGTAATCACGACCCCGAATTCCATCGGGTTGGGAACGCGAGTTAAAATTAACGTGGCTTTGGATTGCTTGCTGCGGTGAAATTTGATCGCTGCGGTTAAGTCGAAGTCTGTGATGCTGTCGCCGCTGATGACCATAAAAGTGCGATCGAGCAGTTCAGCAATATTTTTGACGCAACCAGCCGTACCCAGCGGTTGGTCTTCCTCCACAGCGTAAGTCATTTGAACGCCAAACTCTGCCCCGTCAGTAAAATATTCGCGCATGACATCGGGAAGGTAGTGCAGCGTCGCAATAATTTCCGTAATCTGATGCCTTTTTAGCAAATTAATAATGTGTTCTGCGATCGGGCGATTGAGAATCGGCACCATCGGTTTGGGCAAATCGCACGTCAGGGGTCTGAGCCTCGTTCCCGACCCCCCAGCCATCAGCACTGCACGCATAAAATCCTCCTTGCTTAGAAAGCTCTCTACCGCCATTGTCCGCTAGAAAAAGTTTGCCTGCTGTAATTCGTGGGCGACCAGCAATCCGTTCTTACTTAAATATCTTCGAGTAGTCACACGTCTGGGCAATCCCGTTTGGCTAGGCTGTCCCCCAACAGCAACCGATTTCAACCGAATTAGAACTTGCAGCATTGCACCAATCCCCCGGTCGAGCTCGGATTTGTAGGGGATGTTGGGTAATACCAGTTAAAAAAAATAATGCAACTGTAGGCCCGTGCTCGAAACCCTTGTGTCATCAGTCATTCCCAATTCTTTAATTCTTCAATTCTTCAATCTTATAAGTCCTCAGAATCCTCGACTTTTGGCAGAAGTCCCTTCTTGCTTGCTCGGTGAAAGCTATTTCGGGGGTGTTATTTTTAAGTTTGTGGCCAGCGGGGATTTTGAAGTCTCTTTCTGAAGGTGGAATTAGTACAGCTATCGGTGCGCCTTGGCGTCTGATAAATGATAGATTAAGGGTAGCGCTTTGACTAGCTGACCCAAAATCCTATCCATTGCTTAGGGGTTTTTTAAATGAGTACGTTAATTAGCTTGGCATTGCTGATCGCTTACGGTGGCGGTATTTGGAAATTTTGGAATGGTTTCGATCGCACTAACTTCGATCGAAGTTTTGCAAATCGCCTGAAGCTGTCGCTGCTTTGGCCTGCATTAATTTTTAATAAGCCCTATCGCCAAAACTTTACAAAGGCTCTCAAAGCCTCTAAAAGGTAATTCAAGAATGTCTAAAAAGTCCGAACGCCCAGCAAGTACAAGCGAGCAAACTTGGTTTGCCAAAGGCAAATCAGATAGCTGGCAAGTTTTACTATCGCAGGTTGCTGCCCGGTTCGATCGCGAATACCGAGGAGAAGCTTTCGCTTTACCCGAAGAAGTCGAAGCAATGCCGATTTTCCTGGAATCTGTTGCAGGAACTCTCCAAGCAAAAACAGTTTCTCCCTTCTGGAAAATTGCCAAACCTCAAAAAAATCAGCGCTGTTTAGACATTGGCTGCGGGGTCAGCTTTCTGATCTACCCTTGGCGGGATTGGGAGGCATATTTTTACGGTCAAGAAATCAGCAGCGCAGCGCGAGACGCCTTAAACGCTCGCGGCCCTCAGCTCAATTCTAAGCTGTTCAAAGGCGTAGAATGGGCCCCCGCTCACCAGTTAAATTACGAGGAGGCTCAGTTCGATTTATGCCTCGCTACAGGCTTTAGCTGTTACTATCCCATAGACTATTGGAGTATTGTCATGGGAGAAGTAAAGCGGGTACTAAAACCGGGTGGTCATTTTGTTTTTGATGTCCTCAACCCCAATGCTCCTTTAGCAGAAGATTGGGCAATTTTGGAAACTTATCGAGCCGGCGAAGTATTTTTAGAGACAATAGAAGATTGGGAAAAAATGATTAAAGCTGCGGGCGCTAAGGTAGTAAAAAAGCAAAGCGGCGACTTATTCCAAATGTATAAAGTTCAATACAATTGAGAGGTTAAGGGGAATAGGTAATTAGCTTTGTAGTCTAAACTTCAAGCGTCCCCAGCCTGGTCGGGCGGACGAAAAACAACTTCATTCTTAGTGGATAAAGTAGGGTACGTCAGCAAGTAGAAATTAGTTTGAGAACCAACAAATATTCAAGCTGACGCACCCTACTAACTACTAACTCACAATATTGAAGCAAGCCGATTGGATATTACCCATTCCCATATCCGATTGTCAATTACCGATGCCCAATTAATTTTCGGTAGCAGCAGGAGATGGCGCAGCTTCCGGCGACTGTGACGGCGACACTTCCGGGGCCGGAGATGGCGACACTTCGGCGGCCGGAGATGGCACTGCTTCCGGCGAGGGCGACACTTCTGGGGCAGGAGATGGTGCAGCTTCGGGCTGCGGGGACTCTTCGGCCGCCGGCGATGGCGACACTTGCGGCTGCGGAGACTCTTCGGCCGCCGGAGATGGCGCAGCTTCGGGCTGCGGGGACTCTTCGGCGGGTTGCGGTTGAGGAGAAGGCGACTGTTCTGCGGCTGGTTTCGGTTCAGGCGAGGGCGACGGTTGAGCAGCAGGCTTGGGTGCCGACGGCGACGGTTGGGCCCCTGGCTGCGGTTTGCTCGACGGGGCCGGTGGCTTCTCAAACTGCGGTTTCACTTCAGTAGGCGCTGGGGAGGGCGGCTGGCCTGTTGGTCTGCTGGGCGCTGTGGGGGCGGGCGCTGGCTGCTGCTGGGCTGGTGGGTTGGGCCTGGTTGGGGTGAGAGGAATGCCACTACAAACTTTTTCGTCGTACTTAAACTCGACAGCCAGTTGGTAAAGCTTGTGCGTGCTGGCTGCAGAAAATGTTAGAGAAGGGCTAATAATAGCAATTTTAGCCGCATTATCGAGAATACCGTAACCCGTGGGGACGATCGACTGAGGCTCTGCCCTGAGCAAGCCTTGAGGGCTGACAACTGCTCCAAAAACTGCTGTTCCTTGGAGTTTTTGCGAGCAAGCTGTTACGGGATAAGGGACAGGCACAGGAGTCGGGCCTGTCATTTCCAAGTCAGGATAAGCCTTTTTGAATTTATCAAACAAAGCAACATAGGTCTGTGCAGCCGCAAGCTGTGTCTCTCTGTCGCTGGGTAAGTTTGAAGCCGGTTGGCCAGACTGTCCTAGCTGTCGCTGTCCCTCTTCAAATTGTTGTCTCCTGATTCTTTCTTCGGGAGTTTCTGCGATGAGATTCCTTTTATTGGGATCTTTTTGAGTCAATTTTGGTACTCCATCGGGTCCCACATTCCTGCCGGCAATTGGGAATTCTGGGGTAAAGACTGGAGCTCCGTCTGGAAATAGTGGCAGTCCGCCTCTACTGGCTATGATCTTTTTGAGCGCCTCTGCTTCATCTTCCGAGCCGCCGCCGGGAAGCTGGGGCGGTTCTGGCAGCGATGGCGGCGGCGGGATATTGCGATCGAAATTACCAGGTAAGGGTGGGAAAAGGAAACCGCTGGGAGGTACGGGTGGGACGAAAGTGGGTATTGGCTGGGAGGGGGCTCTGACTGTTGGGGAGGGAGTTTTGGGAGGTGGCGGGGCTGTTGCAGCCGTTAAGGGCGGGAGAGGAGAATAAGGCAGAGGGGAAAAGAATCCAGGAGGGGGCATTCCCGGCGGCATGGCGGGCAAGTTGATGGTATCAGGTGCGGGGGGCAAGGGCGGGGCTAACTTTGGCGCTGGCCGAAGGGGAACTGGTGCGATCGAAAACGGCGTATTAGACGGCCTCGGTGGTATGGTTTGTGGCAGGCGACCGGCTTCTGCGGGAGTTAGTTCTACCAAGCCTACAGAACCGGGAATATTTTTTGAGGAATTTCCACCATAAATTATGTTTGAAAGCGTCGGGGCACTTACTCCGAACACTCCGTGAAGGCTGACAGAAGCTAGGGCTGCCCACCAATAAGGCTGGCGCAGCGGTTCGGAAAGGGTGTTGGCTAGGGAGGAAGAGTCAGTCATGACTATGGGGAATGGGGAATTGGTAATTGGTAATTGAGAATTGATAATTGGGAATTGGAAGTTAATAGTTATTAATTGATATTTTTTTTGAGTGATTTTAAAAGTGGCGGTTGGGGAATTCAAAGGTTAAATTTTAGCACGGTCGGTATCGAAATTGCCCGATCGACTTTTAGGGAGATTTCGCGACTCTCACATCAAGCACTCAAGCGTAGAAACCTGGTTTCTTGCTTGGTTCCAGGCTGTTATAGCAACCGCCAGTAAGGTGAGGACGTTCTTAATGGCTCAAACCATTGTTTTTCTTGCCTAATGTCTTTTGCCCAATCCTATACGCGGTTTCTCAGTTATTGTTGAGAATGGTGAGCGGAGCGTCAGGCGGGCCGGACTGGGGCGATGGAAAAAACAGACTGCGCCGCTGCTATACCGTCTTTTTTCGGGTTCTGGGGCCTAATTATTTCATTACACACGATCGACCAAACGGATCGATCGGCGTTTCCAATTCGGTTACGAGATCAAAAAACTCAAAACTCATCGAGTGGCTGCGCGTTGTACGCGCCGGCTGTGGCGGCAATCTCCCAACTCCCTTGATTCACCAGCGATAGCGGTAATTTTTAAAAGGAGCTCCCTCGATGGTGAGCAAGTCGATGGGATAAATTGGAGCGCCGCTTGCCATATATTGAAACATTTCTCGAACTTCCTCTCCGCGTAGAGACAACTGGTCTAATTCTTTGAGAGAATACCAGCCAGCGCACAAAGTATGCTCATCCGGCTTGCTTTTGGGCGGCGTCTTATCTTGGGGACGAGCCACAAAAATGACTCGGAGGCGCACATTGCCCCTAGGCATCACTGTGTGTTCTACCCGGAGAATTCCCTCAACGATGATGGAAATGCCCGCTTCCTCAAGGGTATTACGCATAGCAGCTTCGAGCAAAGTTTCCCCTTTTTCCACTCGCCCTGCAGGGAGATACCACTGCTGCTCGTACTTGCGCTCTTGTACCAGTAGAAAACGGTCTTCTAAGTGAACGACAACTAGGGTAAAATACCATGTTTGAATCGGCTCGCGAGCCATAGAAGTAGATATTCCCTAAGCAAAAGGTTTAACGAGCGGCAGAGGTTAGCAATCCAAAGGATGCTTCGGCAAGTGTCTTTGAACTTGAAAAACAGATCGTAGCACTCCGACCGCAAAATCTAAAATCTAGAATCTAAAATCTAAAATTGACAATGCCATTACCAACCGTGATTTTACCAGGATATTTTGCTGCTGCTTCCGACTATCGCGAATTAGAAAAGTCTCTGGTCGATCGAGGTTTCCCAACAGTAACAGTGCCTCTGGGCAAGGGAGATTGGTTGCCGACTTTTGGTGGGCGGTCGATGGTGCCAATTTTGCGACAGCTCGATCGCACGGTCAAACAAATGTTACAGCAATACGGCGTTCCCCAGATCAATCTCGTTGGTCATTCCGCCGGCGGCTGGATTTCTCGCATCTATTTGGGCGAAAAGCCTTACACGATTCACGGCGACGTGCTTGAGGACGCGGGTTTGTGGGAAGCTCACTCTTATGTGAATACTTTAATCACTTTAGGCACGCCGCACGTCTCTCAAGAGCGCTGGACGCGCAAAAATCTAGATTTTGTCAAAATTCACTATCCGGGGGCTTTTCACCCGCAGGTGCGCTACGTGTGCGCTGCTGGGAAGGCTGTTTTTGGCAAGCGCGGTTTAGGGACTTGGCTGGCTTACAAAAGTTATGAATTGACTGTGGGGAAAGGGGAAACTTGGGGAGATGGAATTACGCCGGTGGAAGCTGCTGTTTTGGACGGGGCCGAAAATCTGGTGTTGGAGGGGGTTTGGCATTCGCCTCGTTCTCCGGGGAAGTGGTACGGTTCGCCGGAGGTTTTGCCGGCTTGGATTGGGTATTTGTGTTAGAAACGAACCGCGAAGACGCGAAGGACGCGAAGGAAGAAGGAGAAGGTTGAAGGGGCGGATTTAGTTAGAATTTGAAGGAGCGAGTTTAGTGCGGCAAAACTCGCCCCCGCGATGCTATGTTTGCTTGAATTTTTATCGCTAACTGAATAGATGGCATCATCGGTAAGATTCAGAAGTCACGGCGAACCACACAATCAAATTAGAGGTTTGCTGGGGTGGAATTGGGCGACAATGCTACTGTGCGCTTGGACGCAGATAAGGAATTTTAGCCGGATGCTTTGTTGAGAATTGATGCCGAGGTCGATCGCCAATTAGTGATGATGATGTGCGATCGCACTCTGTACAATCATCGCAGTGTTTGGTATTTGCTGTGAGGGGCGATCGCTTTTTATTGACTATTTGAGGCGATTACTCTGGCGGTTCAGTATCGAGAGGGGCTTGACGGCGGTGACGAATATGTAATATCGCAATGGTATCGCCCTCCACCACAAACAGAATCCGATAGGTTCTTCTTTTACCAACCCAAAGTTGTCGAATTTCCCGACCAATGATCGCAGCTTCGGGGGCAACTGAGCAACGGTAAGGAAACTGTTGCAGGGATGCGATCGCATCTTGGAGGTCGTAGTACCACTGATTTGCGGCATCAGCACTCAGATAATCGCACATCCAACGGTAGGCGTTTTCAATTTCTTGAAAGGCGGGTGGTTGGATTAGGAGTTGATAACTCATAGACGAGGAGGGATGTTGAACTGCTGCTGTAGCGCTGTCATGGCTCTCTCGGCTGGGATACCTTCACCTCGATCGAAGCTTTCGAGTCCTTTGCGGATGCCGATGATAGCTTCGAGGTAGTCGATACGTTCTAGCAGTTGTTCGTAGGTATTAAGTTGGCCGTGTGGAGTGGATTTTAGCGATCGTACCAAGCTAAGAATATCTGCGAGCAGTTCGTCAGGGGTGCTATCGATTTCTTGGATGAGGAGTTCTTTGATGGTCATCGCGGCATCTGGTGGAGAATTGATACTTTGATTATAACGAGTGTCGATCGCCCCTTATTGACCTCTACCCGGTTTACTATCGGCAAAACCTGACCATTCCGAGTATAAGAAACTGGCGATCGCACCCCGTAGAATCATCGCAGTGTTTGGTATTTGGTGCGAGGGGCGATCGCTTTTTTTTTCACTCAAGCATCGCTTTCCGTCTAATCCTCGCATTCTCATAGTAGAAATAGAATAAGAGTGTGAGCAGTCAACAAATGGCACAAATTACCACCACTGAATTACCCCAAACCCTCCAGACTCTATTTATAGAGGTCGAACGTACCAAAACCCCTTTAACCGTCATCCATGAAGGGAAAGCATTAGTGATTATTTATCCTGCGACCACCCAAGATCCACGCCCCACATTTGGTGCAATGAAAGGAAGCGGTGAAATATTAGGAGATTTAATTGCTCCTGTCGCCGAACTGTGAGAAGTTTTGGAATGAAACTTTTACTCGATACCCGCATTTAGCCAGCGATCGCACTAGACTGTTGCTTGAACAAGCATATCCTCTACCTGCCTAATTTGCTTCCAATCAATTACTGCAACCCAAAGACTTTCCTCTTCTGAATATTGCACTACGCCATCGACTTCTAACTCTTCGTCATACAATGCTAGCAATTGACCATCTTCCAACTTAATATTTTGGCGACTCAAATCTTCAATCGTACCAACGCAATTTAGGCGAAGGCGACCCTGCTCATCCGCATTATGAAAATCTGCAAAGATTCTGGGATATTTCATATTTTTACTTTACTCAGGATGATTGTTGTGATGGATTAGGAATCGTTGGTGTCAGCAGCCGACTTGCTTTTTCTGGTGTTAAGCCAGTTAATGTTGCATGATTTGGGCTTCGGCCAGAAGTACGGATGACATCTCCATCGGACGATCGAACCTCACCCACTGTCGTCACACCAACTTGTCCATGAGGGATTGTCACTGCTAACTCTGCTACAGATAATCCTACTGCACATTCTACAGAAATTCCCGTAATGCCGCTGGGGTGAGTTGCCGTACTGCGTTTAATATCTTCTGGGCGATTACGACCGCCACGAACTACTAAGGCCTCGTTTGGAATTCTTTCGACAAGTGTAGGCTGTTTGATTTAAGTACGCGCTATACTTTAGCAGAAATATTTGTCCATAGGGCGATCGATCTTTATGATTGGTGAGGCGATCGCCCTCTGTGCAATCAGCGCACTTTGAAATGGTGGAAATGGATAAGATTGTAAGTAAAAAAAGAGGTTGGGTGACACCAGCGTCAACCCAACCTACAAAAAAGGGCGATCGCACTAATGGAGAGCAGCAATCACACTTATTCCTTTTATACTAGGCGGACATATTCACGTAGTTGGGAACGTAGACCTGGAGTAATCATTGGAAAATTATTGATTTCTTGAATGATAGAATTCTCAGATCTGCCACTCTTCTTAAGCTCCTGAACTACAGCCTTTGCTAAAGTCTCAACCCCAACCTTTGCAATCATGCTTGAAACGCCTGCAATCAAGGTGAGAGCAAGTGCGCCACCAATCATGCCAAAAGGACCACCTAAAAAAGCTAACGAAGTTGTAATTGCTACGGCTCCTGCATAAGAAGAGGTTGCAACAAGCCCAACTAAGACTAAACCAGCAACTCCTAGACCAGCTAACTTATTGACTATCTCATCCATAATAATTAAGTGCTCCGCTAAACTTCCGATTAATTAGCCCTTCAAAGTCAAACTGAACTAACTATCTTTACCCTTTACCTCCAAACAGTTTATATATTCCGTATCCAACAGCAGCCGCCGCAGCAACAGGTGCAGCCGCAACTATGGCAGTACCAGCAATTGCGCCTCCCCCGACAACGCCACCGATACCAGCAAGGGTGCCCATAATTGCAGCACCAGAAGCACCGCCAGCTACCGTTACAGCACCAGCACCAACTAGACCAGCAGCAGCCCCAATGTTTGTAGCTGTTCTTGCCGCTGCACGAGCATCATTCTCTTCCTCAGACAAGTTGGATTGCTCTTTGAACAAAGTTTCATTCATTATTTTTGCCCCCAGATAAGCTGGGCCTGCTGCTAATACCGCAGGAGCCGCCGCCATACCACCACCAACCACACCACCTGCAGCAGCTAGACCAGAAGTAATTCCTGCTCCTGAAGTTGCTGCAACAGTCAACCCTGTTGCAGCACTGGCAGCCGCACCTACCGCAGCACCAGTTTCTGCAACCGCTTTGACTGTTTTGACTGTATTTCCATTAATTCCCATAGTTTTTTCTACAACATTTTCTACCTCTTCTTCACCTGCTTTGCTGGCAAAATCTTCCCAATTCATAAATCAATTTATCCTTTTAATACTTGTTCCATTATCCTTAATAAATTCAAGGTTTGTCTAGCCCAAAAAAGTTCTATTTTGCCGCCAATTCTCCCTCGCTTTTACTTTTACTTTAATCTAAGTTTGTACAACAATGTACGAGAATGTACGAAAATGTTGGCAGTTGTGAGCTACAATACACAAAACTCTCGCATCTCCCTGCCAGATGAATCTTAAAGAAATGTTAAATGTCGCCGATCGCATAGTTTTCGAGAAAACAGGTCAGCACCTTGACGATTTACAAGCAGCGGTACTGCGGGGAACTCTACAACGCGAGAAATACAAAGAAATAGCGAAAGATTTTGACTGTTCGGAAAGTCGCATCAGGGAAATCGGATCGGAATTATGGCAATTACTTTCAGAGGAGTTTGGGGAAAAAGTCAGTAAATCGAATTTTCGCTCCACAATGGAGAGGTTGCAAAACTCTAATGTTGTAAACTTTGCACAAGATGTTGTAGTGAGCAGTATTTTTAACATTTGCGGACAAGCTAGACACCCACCAAATATCCCAAACTCACACCCACCTAATCAGGAAACAGCTAACCCACAACAAACCAAAACTCTACATCAAGATTTAAGCGAAATGCCAGAGTTGGGTGATTTCTACGATCGCACTCCCGAACTCCAAACCCTCACCACCTGGATTTTACAACAACGCTGTCGGCTCATCACCCTCACCGGCATCAGCGGTATCGGCAAAACCACCCTAGCAGTACAACTCGTACAACAAATTAAAGACGAGTTTGAGTACGCAGTTTGGTACACACTAGACGAATTCCCCACCCTAGAAAAATTTCAATCTAACCTAATACAGCTTTTTTCCCATTCTGAAAAACAAGATTCATCCCCAACAAACCAAAAACGCTTACCGCTGATTAAGTATTTACAAAACCATCGCTGTTTAATCGTCTTAGATGACGTTCACAACCTTTTCTGTAGCGGCGAATTTGCAGGAAAATATAAACCAGAATGCGAAGAATATCGCTCTTTATTCAAACAAATAGAAAAATTATCTTATCAAAGCTGCTTGATGTTAATCGGTTGGGAACAACCGAGAGAAGTGACTCAAGTTAAAAACCAAAATACTTCTATTCGCACCTTACAAGTCAAAGGTTTAGACATCGCCGCCGCACGGGAAATACTCAGAGATTATGGGTTAGAAGAAAGCGACAACAGTGAAGCACTCATTCATCGTTACCAAGGCAACCCCCTATGGTTAAAAAGCGTGGCGAATCTGATTCCAGACTTGGGAGGAGGCGTGACAGAGTTATTACCAAATAATACCGTATTGTTGCCGGAAGATTTGAAAGATGTTTTACAGCAGCAGTTCGATCGCCTATCGGAACTAGAAAAACAAGTAATCTCCTTGTTAGCGAAAGAAATCCAGCCAATCCACCGGGCAAAATTGCTAGAAAATGAGATAATTCCGGCTTCAGATTTGCTAAATGCGCTGCAATCTCTATCGCGGCGCTGCTTGATTGAACAACAAGCAAATTTTTACACGATTTCACCTGTACTGAGGCAATATGCGATCGCCCAGGCGGTGTAATTGATACAACCATTGCTTGCATTCTCGCCCTTCACCCAAATTACTAGGAGTGGCAATGGGCGATCGGGTAAATGGGGCGATCGGTTCGATAGAATAATTGGTAGTAGCAATTCCATTGTTTGTCATGACGCTGAAAGAATTAGAGCCTCAACTCCTGGCACTCTCTGACGACGAAAAAGCTCAAGTCGTTCAACTCCTATCTCAAGGTAAAATCACTCCTTGGCGCGGTATTGAAAAAACGCCTGATGTTTGTGGCGGGAGTGCCTGCATTGCTGGAACTCGCATCACCGTTTGGGGACTTGTAGAAGCTCGTCGCATTGGCTACAGCGAAGCTGATTTACTCACAAGCTATCTATCGCTATCTGCGACTGATATTGCTAACGCTTGGGCATACGCCGAAGCTTTCTCCGATGAAATTGAAGCAGAAATTCGGGAAAACGATGAAGTGATGGACGAGGATTTGTAGCAGATGGCACGTCTCTATGCCGATGAGCAATATCCCTATCCTGTTGTAGAATTACTGAGAGCTTTAGGACATGATGTTTTGACTGTCCAAGAAGCAGGCAGAGCCAATCAGAAAATTCCTGACCCGGATGTTTTAGCTTTTGCTACTAGCGAAAAACGTGCCGTCATTACCGAAAACCGTAAAGATTTCTTTCGGCTGCACCGCATACAGCCCCTTCATGCTGGCATTATCGCCTGTACGAACGATCGCAATTGGGAAGCACTGGCTAACCGAATCAACGCGGCTATTACAGCAGAAGAATCTTTGCAAGGTAAACTGATTCGTGTTGTGCGCCCTTCACCGTAACTTAGATGGCAGTGATGCCTTGGCCTAAATGCTTCAAGACTTGAAAAGCCGATCGCAATTCACTTCGCACAGTATAAATCGAAAATGCCCGCGATAACCCGTATTCGGCTGTAGGTTGAGCCCTGAGTTTCACAAACAACACATCATCGCCATTCGTCAACATACCAAATCTCGGTTTATCCAAATCAGGATTTGCCATCATGTATGCTAATGCTTGGGGTAATGCCGATCGCGTCGAAATCGTAGTCTTCTTACACTCCAAAACCATTACCCAAAGCTGATTCTGCAAAATCAAAATATCAATTCGTCCGCGCAGGGTTTCTTCCCCATCATCGATCGCAATTTCGATTGCAGCTTCAGCCTTCATCCTGAAAGGTGGATCGTAGAATCCCGCCAGTTCTAACAAAGGTGATGCCACCAGCAATGTCACTGCCCCTTCTAACAATTCTCCATCGGCTCTATGATATAGCAATCTACGTCGTAGCGTATCCAAAGCAGTCTGTTCAGAATCGCTAAGACTTGGCAATTGGGTTTGCCACTCGGTAAAAAAAGCCTCATCCTCAGTTCGGCTCAAATTCAACCTTGATTTAGCCTCCTCTTGGCTTTTAATAGCTTCTGTAACTGCGATAACCTTTGCCATTCGTTCACCTTTGATTCAAACGGTTGAATTTCCCAGGAAAATTAGCTTCATTGTAAGCAAAAATAGGGAAACTGCTATAGCGATCGCAGTTTTCAATATCATATGAATTCCGGTTGAATTGGAATGATTAAACCGCAGAGGACACAGAGAACACAGAGTCAGAGAACAGAGAGATGAATAATTCCTATGCTACCGGATTTGATATCACTTCTATTGGTTTGTGTCCAAAAACAAAAACCGGGCAACTTCAAAGCTACCCGGCAATCCTAACTTTAGACTTCAGACAAATCTCAAATCTAAAACCTAAAATTCTTAAACAGCTACAGTCTTCTTAGCAGAAGAGCTCAGTTCGCCCTTAGCATACTTAGCTGCAAAATCGTCCAAAGACACTTGCTTAATCTTTGTACCGTGACCAGCGCAACCGAAAGAGTTATAACGATCGCTACAAACCTTCTGCATATACTTGATCGACGGCTTCAAGAAGTGGCGGGGGTCAAACTCATCGGGCTTCGCAAACAAAGCTTCGCGCACCGCAGCAGTAATCGCCAAACGGTTGTCAGTATCGATATTGATCTTACGAACGCCACACTTGATGCCTTTTTGGATTTCTTCCACAGGTACGCCGTAGGTTTCGCGGATTTTGCCACCGTTGCTGTTGATGATTTCCAGCAATTCTTGGGGCACAGAAGAAGAACCGTGCATTACCAAGTGAGTATTCGGCAAGCGGCGGTGAATTTCTTCAATGCGGCTGATTGCCAAAATTTCGCCAGTCGGCTTGCGAGTGAACTTGTAAGCGCCGTGAGAAGTGCCGATCGCCACTGCTAGAGCATCAACGCCGGTTTGCTCGACGAAATCCACAGCTTGTTCAGGATCTGTCAGCAACTGATCGTGAGAAAGCGCACCTTCAAAGCCGTGGCCGTCTTCTGCTTCGCCCATTCCTGTTTCCAGAGAACCCAAGCAACCCAGTTCGCCTTCAACGCTAACGCCGATCGAATGAGCAACATTCACCACATCGCGAGTAACTTGAACATTGTACTCGTAGCTAGCGGGAGTCTTAGCATCCGCTTCCAGAGAACCGTCCATCATCACGCTGGTGAAACCTTGGCGCATGGCAGAATAGCAAGTACCGGGGGCATTGCCGTGGTCTTGGTGCATGGAAATGGGAATGTGAGGATAGGTTTCAACTGCTGCCAAAATCAAGTGGCGCAGGAAATTTTCGCCAGCGTAGGAGCGAGCGCCGCGAGAAGCTTGCAGAATCACAGGGCTGTTGGTTTCGTCAGCAGCGCGCATGATCGCTTGGATTTGCTCCATGTTGTTGACGTTGTAAGCCGGTAGGCCGTAACCATTTTCAGCCGCGTGGTCGAGCAGCAATCGCATAGGTACAAGCGCCATAGATATTCCTCCTAATTATTTGTGATTTTTGGGCAGTGAATTTTGGACAAGCTTAATTCTTACGATAATATTAAGACAATTTGCCACCGATCGCGCACTATCTTTCTAGATTTACTTAAAAGTTCAAAAAACAAAATTTTGAGTTCCGAGCATTCAGCTCAAAACTCAAAATTCTTAACTCACAAATTTTTATGGGTCGCCCGGGATTTGAACCCGAGACCAATCGGTTAAAAGCCGAATGCTCTACCGCTGAGCTAGCGACCCGCGAAAACACATTGTTACCGCACACAATTTCTAATAGTAGCACCCCTCTTTTGAAATAGCAAGTGTTTTTTAAATAAAATTTGCCGTCATGCGAACCAGCATCTCGCAAGTCGCTCCCGGCTGCAAATAAATCAAGTGTTCGCCTGTGTTGAGGGCATTTCGAGGAGCCGTCCAAGGTTCCAAACAGTAAAAATCCTTGCCCTTCACCATCCAGAAAACCAACTTCCCATAGCTGGAGTTGTAACTGAGGGTGAGCCGCAAGCCGCTCGCCGCGTCAGTGACAGTAGCAGCAAGACCAGTGAGTTCGTCAAAGGAAACATCAATTTCATCCAACGTCGGGTCAAAAACCCCGGTGAAGTAACCCTTTTGATGGGTGTTCTGATCTCTGTACTGCATCCCCGGAATCTCAAAGCGCAGCTTAGATTTGTCCGTCGCCAAAAAGTAGGGGTGCAAACCACTAGAAAACGGCATGGGTTCAGCAGACAGATTGGTGTATCGCTGAAAAATTTCCAAAGAATTGCCTTTAATCTGATAAGTGAAGGCTAGTTGGAAATCAAAGGGATAAACAGCCAGCGTCTTGTCACAGCTATCGAGAATTAGCGTAAGAGCGGCGCAACCCTCAGTAACTTGTTCGCCTATTGTCCAAGGCAAGTCACGAGCAAAGCCGTGCTGTTTGAGCTTACGCTCCACTCCCTTGTGCGTGTAAGTATTGTCGGGGAGATTGCTGCAGATGGGAAACAGGATGGGAATCCCGCCACGTACAGTCAGATCGGGATTGGCGAACCGTTCCGCGTCCAAGTACAAGATTTCTTTGCCTTCAACCAGCCAGCTAGTGGCAATACCGCCCCGTTCCGGCACAACTTCTAGAGTAGAGTTAGCGGTTTCGTCGGAGAGGATATAGGTTTTGTACTGCTTTTGCTTGAGCGCGATCGCAAACACATTTGTCATCGGTAGTAGGTCATTGATCATTGGTTGTCAGTAAATCGGTCATTAATAATTGGTCGCTGGTATGTGGATGTTCACCCATTACCGCCCCTATTCTCCCCCTGCCTCCTCCTTGTTCCGACCCCCATCGGCTAACCAATGCTCCCAGCTATAGGAGGCAGGGCGAGCCGGTGCTTGGAGCGTTTGCTGCTGGTACCTGGAACGATCGCTGAGGTGGGCTGCTGTTGGAGTGCGACTTCAAAAGATACACCCCTGGGGGGAAGATAGCTTTGGGGACTCGGCACTGCTCCTTGACTAGGAGATGGGGGCGAAATAAACGGTTCTTTGATGAATGGCTCTTTGGTAAAGGGCTCTGGTTCCCGGCTGGGATTTTGAGGTTGAGTGGGGTAGATGCGCGGCGGCAAATTTTGATTCGGAGGCGGGTTGGACTCAATTGCAGGCCCTGTCCCGTTCGGGAAAAATGAGGAGTTGTCCGGCTGTTGGGGCGCAGTCGGCAAAGTCGGCAAAATCAAAGTAGGTTTGGGTTGTCCGGGCCCTTGCTGAGTGCTTTCACCGGAGGTACCCCCGGAACCTCGTCCGGGCTGGTATGTACCGCTCTTTGCTGATCCTGGCAATGGAGAATTTGGAGTTTTTGGTGTGGCTCCTGGCTGGACTAGGGCATCGAGAACTACAGAAGAGCGCATCGGTCGATCGAAAATACTAGAAATTTGCTCGACGCGTTTGAGGATGCGATCGGCTGAGGCCCCCTTCACCACCTTCGGCTGAAACTTTTTCACCTCCACAGGCAGAAACTCTACCTTCATATTCCTGTCTTTGAGCGATACTTTCAGGACTGCGGTATCGTAATCCCTGCGAGCATTCCCGCCGAATATAAAATTACCCAGCGAGTAAACTATCGGCCGGCCCTTATAAATTTCTGCACCTTGCAATACCTGGGGATGGTGTCCCACTACCAAATCAGCTCCTTGGTCGATCGTGAACCGAGCCAAATCAATCTGCCAGTCCCCCGGATAATCTGCCAATTCGACTCCCCAGTGGTAATTAACAATAATCCAGTCTACCTGACCCCTAAGAGCTCGAATATCCTCGGCCACGCGATTGTTGCGGCGGGGGTTAGTGCCCGCTTTCCCTTGGTCGGCGACGTTAAGCTCGGCATCATAATAACCGAGGTAGGCAATCCGCTGACCCTTAACTTCAATAATATCTGGACGCCTCGCTTGTTTAATATCTCTGCCGGCTCCCAGGTGTTGAATCCCACTACTATCTAGAGTATTCATAGTCTCCACCAGCCCCGGTTCCTCGTAATCCATAGCGCGGCTATTTGCCAGATTGACAATATCCACTCCTCCGGCTGTTAATACTTTCACCGATTCTGGATCGGCTTTAAAATTTAATTGTTTTTTGGCAGAGCCCAATGTAGAGCGAGTCAGGGAGTTTTCTAGGTTCACCATCGCCACATCTGCTTGCCGGTACTCGTCCATATTGGCGAAAGCCCATTGGTGATCGTTGGCAGCAGATGCTCCGAGCGCATCCGATAGATTCACATTTCCTCCGAACATCAGCGTTACTGTTGGGTCGTAAGGATTAGCAACTTGCTTTTGCTGTACTACTGGTACCACTTCTAAGGCCGCTTGCACGGTATCCGCACGTTTTGGAGGAGGCCCCGACATTACCGCAGTTTGCTGGTACCCGGATACTGGGGATACTGACCGCAGGGTCAGAGCTTCGTGGTAGCTGACCCAACACCCTAAAATAAATGAGGCAAGTGCCGAGCCCACTAGCAGCAGAGAACGATACGTTTTAAATTTAACCCAATCGACGACCGGTAGGGAACGGTAACGCCGCCGCTGGCGGTTTGCCGGAGTCACAATTCGCACTGACTGTTTCCAGAGAATGTCTGCATCCCCAGCCAAGCGCGCGTGAATTCGCACTCCTTCTACTGCTGGCGAGTTGAGTCTCCAGAGTTGGTGGCAAATAAATTTGACTAAGCCTTCCCGGAGTGTGCTCCCGAGTAATGTAGTATCTGGCGCAAATTCGCGCTGGAATTCTACGAGGATTTGGACGCAGCCGGCCTGAGCCTGTTCGACGCGGGCATAAATCCCTTCGGGGCGTAGCAAGCTATCAATCCAGTAATTCAGGGCTTGAAAGTTGCCCGATCGCGCTAGCTCCAAGATAGACGGCTGCGACCAATTTTCTGCGTACACCATCAATTAGCCTCCTTAATACGCACGAGCGATGACTCCAATTTGTTTTGAACGGAACCGCAATTCTTTTAGCTTAACCGCCACAGGTTCCGCTGCCCGTTTTGAAGCTAGTTGTTGGCCGCCACCATTTTCTACATTTAGGGGCTGCCTGCTGTCAGTGATTTTTATCACACTCCGGTCTGTAGATTTGAGATTTGAGATTTGAGATTTTAGATTGAGTTCACAGAGGGTACTCGGGGTCAGAACAAAAGTCGAAACAAAAGGTTTCTAGGGGAGTTGAAGTAGACAAGAGCGAGATTTATGAGGCAGAGCCTGTTTTTATTGTCGCTGTTTGAGTGTCGCTTTAAAGCTTTCGCTTTGAGATTTGAGATTTGAGATTGAGCCTTGACGGCGTTAGTGGGCGATCGAACAAACGTCGTCACAAGATGTTTCTGGGGGAGTTGAGGCAGAAGAGAGCGAGATTTATGAGGCAGAGTCTGTTGTTATTGTCGCTGTTAATCGCGTGCCGGAGTCAAGTCCAATGCTCTGATCTATGCTGGCAAATGCCTCTCACGAGGGATGCAACTAGCTGCACAACCTGTAATTGGATAAATGGCGTACTAGATAGATTTGGTGGTAAAATCAAATTTGGTAACTCCCATCGGTACAAAAGTTGCGGAAAACGTGAAACTGGCCAGTCCATACGGCTGTGCCTTCCGATGTAAAACCCAAAGTACGTTACGGTAAACAGACCATATTTTAAGCAAGTTACACTGCGCAGGAGAACTGACAAATGCTACAGCGCAAAATCTATCAACTCTGTTGTGATGGTCGTGAGGTTTCTATTTTTCTTCGAGATCAGCAACGTTGGATAGAGCGCGCTCGTATCCTAGATATTGAAGGGGATCTAGTCACGCTGCGCTACGAAACCGACGAAGAAGACGAAATCAGCTCCTGGGAAGAAATGGTGCGTCTCGAAAGTATTGGAGCTGTGTCCCAGAAGTTGGCTTCGGTATCCCGAACTAACTGCGAACCCCTAGTTTCTGACGATTGTCCCGAAGCCGAACAAATTCGCAATCACTACCCGGACTCGAATTTGGAATAGTTTTGAGCTCGCGCTTGAGGCACAAGGAAAACTTGGGGGGAAAAGAAAACGACTTTTCTCCCTTTTTTGTGAAGAAATTATCCAAAAAACCCGGTTTAGGCCAAAAATATTCTGGGTTGTGACCACATAAGCTATTTTGCCTTTAAATTTAAGCTTGATGGCGGGATCTCCTGCCCAACCCCTACTCCCCACAACAGCGTAAGTACACAGTAGTTTAAAAATTCAATACGCCATAGCTTACCCCTGCTGAAAGCGGGTTTTTTGTCTGGGTGCGTCCAGGACTGTTCTTTTGTTTTCTTTGCCTGCGGGCTGGTTTCGAGGTGTCCGACAGCTTATTCGCCGTCTGTTTCGCCATCTAGGAAAAGTTCCGACTCCGGTATCGCTTTAAACACGGGACAGTAACCGTCGGGGGTTACTTTAAAGCCAAACAAAGCACTGGACTGGTTCCAACAGCGCTGGCTGCGGTAGTGCTGACAATTGCCGCAGCATTCGAGGTTGGCTTGAACGGCGCTACCTTGAAAAAGGAGTTCCCGCTGGGAGATGCCGCGCAGTACGAGTTCTTCGCCTTGCCAGCGCGCTTCTACCAAACCGGTATCGGCAAAATTGGCCCACCGAGGATCGGCTGTAATCGGACTCGGCAAGCTAATTGCTACCTCTGTGCCCAATTCGCTAAGTTCTCCCTCATAGTTAGTTTCTGGGATAGCGGGCTGCAAAAACATTTCCCCGATCGGCAATTCGACAAGTGTTCCGGCCGCCGGAGTGTGCAACTGGTAGCGGTTTCGCAGCTCGTCCAAGTTAGCCAAGTCAGCCAAATATGCAGGGGAACCGTGGATCAAAATTACGTGCTGGGGACGCAAATTGTGGATGAGTTGGGTCGTCCCCGGCCCGTCGCAGTGTTCGGCTAGTAGATAAGTTTCGACACTTCTGATTCCAGAGTCGGGCCTGTTGCCCAGCCAGTCGCTGACGGGATATCCAGGTTTTTGAGGGGCGAGCAAAATCCAAGGATGTGTGCGCTCGGCAACATACAAAGCCAAATCAGCTATTTGGTCAGTAATCACAATACAGGGCGTGGCTCCCAATCCGGGGCGCTGTTCGGCAGACAGCCGGCGGACGCGGGGTTTCACCCTTTCGTCCCAAAACAAAGGTTGGTGCAGAGCAAAATTTTGGACAGCCGTGGGAAATTGGGGTAACAGTTCCAAATAAGCGTCGCACCCGTCGGCGACAGTGCCGTCCACCCAAATATCCAAGTCGCGGCCAGTAAAGTAGTGGTGACTGCGGAGCAGCATCAGCAGTTCTTGACCCAAACCGAGCGCGGGCGCGGGCAGCAGTACCGAGTACCCGTCGGCGATGGCGCGGTGGATGCGATCGGCTAACTGATTTTCCAGTTGTCGGCGGTGAGGGTGGCGCGCCGTGCCGTAACTGCCTTCCAAAATTAACACATCCGGCTTCATGCCCCTAAGTTCTCCCAGGGGCAAACCTTCCACCAAACGAGAATTGGACAGGAAAAAGTCGCCGGTGTAAACCACTGTGTAGGTGCGGTGCGGGGCGGCATAAGTCAGCAGCACAGTCGCCGCTCCGGGCAAATGGCCCGACGGGAACAACTGCACGCTTAGTCCTGGGCGCACTTCGAGCGGCGACTGCCAGGGCAGTCCCTGACAGAACCGGGACTCTGGCTGCTGAGCCAGTTCTGGCCAGTTGAGCGGTAGCAGTCGCGCTGTCACTTCGCTGGCGTAGATTGGCAAGTGGGGGAAAGATTGATGGAGTGCTAGCAAACCTCTGGCATGATCAGAGTGGGCGTGGGTACACACCACAAAATCGGCTGGCAGCGATCGATTTAGTGTCGCTGACAAGGGTGCAATATCCTCTACACCGCAGTCGAGTAAAATGCGGTGCGGCCCCATTCGGACTAGCAGACAGACCCCTTCCTGTGCGTGGCCTGCGCCGTAAGGTAAACAATCGAGATCCATCACTGCGGTTAGCTCCCTGCTTTGCACGCAACTTGCAGTATCGCCACATTTAAACATTGGTTGCGACTGCATTCATTCGATCGAGTTCAGTCTCGGACGCTGAAACCGGGTTTGATGAACGAAAACACTTTGTTGCCGCCCTAGCTCCCGGTTAAAAAACCCGGTTTATCAAAGTTCTGGTGCGTAAGCCCTGGAGCTATATGTTTGCTCGAAGGCTCCGACTCCCGTCAAAGGGAAGTAATTGCACTTAAGGTTTGATGCAGCACCAAGAAGGCGATTTTCCGAAGGCATTTGCCTGACGGGCATTCGACCTTCGACAAAGTTCAGGCTACTGGTTCTGGCATCAAAAGTTACATTTTATTGCACCATGTAAGAGTACCGAACTCGATCTCATATTCTGAGTTTTAAACCTTTTTCCACAATTTGCGCCTGCTAAAAGCTAGTCTTTTTTATGAGAAGATTTTAATTCAGATGGCCAAAGATCTTGATAAAACTTTACAATTCTTCATTTTTAGGGTTTTGAGGGTCGTGTATTGTCCAATCTGAAAAACGGAGAACCAGCATCGAGCTAGCTAACTGCTTTTGTCAGGGCAGAGAGAGACTTTATGAGTTTGATCGGTTTCTTTGTAAAAGTTTGATACATTCTTCTAAGCAAACCTGCTGGCTAGGGAGGAGAGAGTTTAAATGGCTTTTTGACCCCGCCCAAAAACGGATATAAGTTTCCGACAGCAATCGCCAGCAGCCCAAAGTTTTAGACTCGTGTTCAAGCTCCAGATTCATCTGTGAAATAAATCGAAAATCGAAAATCGACTGGCTGCCCCATAATAGGTTTTTTTTACTCCGCTCATTGACTAGGGGACAAAACGATGCGTTCTTTTGTTTTCCCCCAAACATAGCCACATCAATCCCCCGACAAGAGATGATATTCATACTATAAAAATACCACTAGCTTGCCAGAAGTAATCTCAGCTCGATCAGTCTCCAACCAGCCTGTAATCTCCTGTTTTTTTATCATTGCTTGGTCTTATTTAGGGTTGAGTTTTGGAGTTTTTGCAGCTAACACGTGCGCCGTTTAACCCCGCATTCCGCAGATATTTAAGCAGAGGTAAAGCAAGATAGATTCGGCAACAATAAACTCCCAAACGATTGCCGTG
>NZ_JAUBSB010000057.1:0-38571 GCF_036702135.1 Microcoleus sp. LAD1_D3
AACCAAAATTGGGACGTATTCTCCGCTTATAAAGCCAGTTTAGGCTTTGTTTGGGCTTAAAATTTGTTTAAGTCCCGCTAAGAGAGTGAGGGGGTATTTAAGCCGGACTTGATATCAAATATTAATCTACAGTCGTCTTGAGACGACTTGAGCTATGAGACAGGGGTTTAAACCCCTGTCGGACTTAACGAATAACGAATAACTAATCTATGTCTACAAAAACCCGATCGCCCTCAATCTTTACCGGATAAGATTCCAGGGAATCGCTGGGTGCATTCAAACACTTACCCGTATCTAATTGGTACTGATATTTATGAAACGGACAGGTAATGATACCGTTATTTACCTTACCCATGTCGATCGGATATTCTAAATGAGTGCAAGCATTACGGTAACAAGTGACATTCATGCCTTGACGATTCAAAATTACTGAAGTTTCGTCAACTTTTACCTTCAAGACACCCCATTCGGGAACTTGATTCAGCGGTGTTACCTCTACCCACATAAAATATTTTTCCTCACAAAAAACCAGATCGGGACTGACGCAGAACCTAATTATGTAAGGTGCGCTTTGCACACCTTACTGCTATCCGTAGCGTGTCAAGCCACTTTTGCGTAAGTCCAGATTATCTTATTCCAGCTTTTCCCTACGGATGAATCTGACTCAAAATTACCCTCAACCTGTCATAATCATCCTTCAGCAAAACACTCAAACTCCTCCCCGCTTCCACCAACCAAGTTCGATCGCGCATCCGCAACTGATAAATCTCCCGAATCGCGGCCGCCGTCAGCGCATCCACCGGCGCATTAGCCACCCCCAGCAGCGTCCTCAAAAAATCCAACTGCACTGTAAAATCAATTACCTCATCGGGTTCGCAGCGATAAACCGCCTGGTGAATTTGCGGCGGGCGCGGCGGCAAATACTGATAAATTTTACCCCTCGATGGGCCGTGACCGTTCAACCTTTCCGGCGCAGCCTCATACCCCACAATCGCCACTCGAAACTCGGTTTTGAGCATCGCAAAAATCTGCGGTTGTTCTTCCCGCAACTCTTCCAGCGACAAACCCAAAGCGCGAGCTCTGTGCACCGAGTCGATCGGGCTAGTCGTAGCGTAATAAACCACGCCGTAAATTTGATTTTTTGACTCTTCATCCTCGGCCTTCACCCAACTCCCAAAAGGCGGCATCACGGGAAAGCTTAAGTCTTCCGGTTCCAAACATTGAGCCAAAAACTCCGAAGTTGCCGTCTCGATTACCTCAGCAATGCGATCGGGATGGCGTTCTTTTGTAGCAAATTGGGGTAAAGGTAAACGCATATTAGTCAGTTGGCAGTTGGTTGTTGGCAGTTGGTTGTTGGCAGTTGGTTGTTGGCAGTTGGTTATTGGCACTGGGTTGTTATTTATTATTATTATTTGTAAGTGGATACTAATAAACAATAACTAATAACTAATTACAACTGACAACTGTCAACTGTCAACTGTCAACAACCAACTGACTATTTCGCGCGGCCAGCCGTAGCATCCACAAGTTCCAACTGCGACAGGCGGAACGTGATCAGCTTGTCCCAATTGCCGCCTTCAAACAGTACCGCGACTTTCCCGTCGCTAACTCGCTGGACTTGTCCTTGAAAGGTGTAGTAAATCTCACCCTTATCTTTAACTCGAACTGCCGAACCTGGAAAAATCATAATTGTTTGAAAGTTAAGTTGGCTGTTTATAGCTTACCGTTTCTCGTTTCTAGTTCCCAAGCAGAGCCTGAGAACTAGGCAAATCTTCGTCAACAGGAAGACGCGAGGGAAAGCCTCGGAACGGGAGTTTGTTAGGCTAAAGCTGCTACGGAAACTTTACCGGCAATGCGGCCCGCGATCGCCCGCAACTCCCTCGCCGAAGCAGAACCCGGTTGTCCCACGACGATCGGCACTCCGGAATCGCCACCTTCCCGCAACGGAATTTCCAGCGGAATGCGGCCTAACAGCGGCACTCCCAACTCAGCAGCAGTCTTTTCCCCGCCGCCGGAACCGAAAATATCGTATTGCTTATCGGGCATATCCGGCGGCACAAAATAGCTCATGTTTTCCACAATTCCCAACACTGACACTCCCAACTGCTGGAACATCTTTAAACCCTTGCGAGAGTCCAACAATGCCACAGTCTGCGGCGTAGTCACGATCACGACACCGGCCATCGGCACCGCTTGCGCCATTGTCAACTGCGCGTCTCCCGTACCCGGAGGCATATCGACAATCAGATAGTCTAAATCGCCCCAATTTACCTGATAGAGGAACTGCCGAATGATCCCGTTTAACATCGGGCCTCGCCAAATCACGGGTTGGTCTTTGTCAATTAAAAACGCCATCGACACCAATTTGACGCCGTAATTAAAAGCGGGTTCGAGGCTTTCCCCGCTTTTTCCGTCCCTAACCATCACTTTCGCGTCCCCCAGACCCAACATTGTCGGGTCGTTGGGGCCATAGATATCGGCATCCAGCAAACCCACCTTAGCGCCGGTTTGCGCCAGCGCTACTGCCACGTTTACCGCCACCGTGCTTTTGCCCACGCCACCTTTGCCGCTGGAAATTGCGATAATATTTTTAACTCCTTCAATGCCTTGGCGATCGACCACTCCCTTCTGCTGTGGCGTCTCGGCTGTCACCTCCACCGCCACTTTTTCGACTCCTGGCAACTGTTTGACCGCTTTTTGGCAATCTTCGACAATGAATTCTCGCAGCGGGCAAGCAGGCGTTGTCAGCACTAAAGTAAAACTGACGACACCGCCGTCAATTTTTATGTTACGAATCATGTTCAATTCCACCAAACTCTTTTGCAGTTCGGGGTCTTGCACGGGTCGCAGGATTTCTAAGACTGAACTAACATCGAGTGTATTGGGCATTGTGTTCTCCACCATAGCTCTGCAATTGGGTTAGCGAATTTTCGATCGCAGGTTTAAGTATATTTTTATTGCTATTTTTTAATGTAACTTCATAGCGATCATTTGCAGACCTACGGTGGCATAATTACATGACGACTGGATTTGGGATTCATCGCCCATCTAAAACTCAAATCTGACAACAGAAAATTTTATGACAGTTTCTACAACACTTAAAACCGCCACTTCCCCGTTTTTGCCGCCCGCTGACTCTAGAGCTAGAGTCAGCCAATTTATGAAAAGCCTACAAGACGAAATTTGTCAATCCCTCGAACAGCTCGATGGTCTGGGCAAATTTAAGGAGGACTCTTGGGAACGTTCCGAAGGCGGCGGCGGACGTTCTCGCGTCATGCGCGAAGGCGATGTGTTTGAACAAGGGGGAGTCAATTTTTCCCAAGTGTGGGGCGAAAGTTTGCCGGCTTTGATTCTGGCAAAGCACCCAGAAGCTGCCGGTCACGATTTCTATGCAACGGGTACTTCGATGGTGCTGCACCCCCGCAATCCCTACTTGCCTACGGTTCACCTGAATTACCGCTATTTTGAGGCTGGGCCGATTTGGTGGTTTGGTGGCGGTGTGGATTTGACTCCTTATTACCCGTTGGCTGAGGATGCAGCTCATTTTCACAAAACTCTGAAAGCAACTTGCGATCGCCACCATCCCGGATATTATCCGACATTTAAACTTTGGTGCGACGAATATTTCTACTTGCCTCACCGCCAAGAAACCCGCGGCGTGGGCGGCCTGTTTTTTGACTACCAAAGCGCCCAAGGCGCGCTTTACCGCGACCATCAGGTCAAAGGCAAGGCCGCTGAGTGCAGCAACAACATCGGCGCGCCGGAACCTAGGACTTGGGAGTCGCTGTTCGCCTTCGTACAGGACTGCGGCCGGGCATTTTTGCCGGCTTACACCCCTATTATTGAAAAGCACCGAGCGAAAGAATACGGCGAGCGCGAGCGCAATTTCCAACTTTACCGCCGTGGCCGTTACGTTGAATTTAACTTGGTGTACGATCGAGGCACGACCTTTGGCTTACAAACCAACGGACGCACCGAATCGATTTTAATGTCCCTGCCACCTTTGGTACGCTGGGAATACTGCTACGAGCCAGAACCCAACTCTCCAGAAGCCGAACTCTACTCCAAGTTCTTAAAACCGCAAGATTGGGCGAATTGGATGCCTCAGCAGTCACCGACCTGAGTTAAACTACTGGGACAGTAACCACCGCGATAGATAATAAATTTGAGGGAAGGGTCAGTGATTCATATTGATCAAAAAACCCACACGCTTCAAGACGGTACAACAGTTATCGTCTTAGCACCGACAGGACGGTTGGACATCACTACAGCTTGGCAATTCCGCCTCAAGTTGCAAGAGTGTATTTCCAAACTCAGCCGCCATGTCGTAGTGAATCTTGGTCAGGTTAACTTTATCGATAGTTCTGGCCTGACCTCACTTGTAGCAGGTATGCGGGATGCGGATAAAGTTAAGGGAAGTTTCCGCATTTGCAATGTTCATCCAGAAGCCAAACTGGTGTTTGAAGTCACCATGATGGATTCTGTGTTTGAAATCTTTGAAACGGAAGAAGAAGCTCTAGAGGGGGTGCCACGCGCAAGTTGAGCACTCCTGCTGGCATCGGTTGCAATGTCGGGGGTAATTTAAGCTTGAGACTCACAAGCGCGCAGAAACCCAGCAGAAGAACAGGAAGCAGGTAAAATTTTGCCAGCTTCCTTATGCTTTCTTCCTTTGTAGAAAGGTTGAGAGGTTCAAAACACTAAAGTAGAAGAATTCCTCAAGGTAAAGTCTTGCCTTCTATCCTAGTAGATAGCTAAATCTTTCTTCCTTGTTTCTTGCTTCAAACCAATATCTCAGCAGCAAAATCCTGACGCTTGACAAATCTAAAAGGGCCCATTAAAGCTCCCCAGATAGCCTTGCCTGTCGTGGGGCTGATTCCTTTGTCGTAGCTGAGAAATTCCTCGCCTGCGGCTTCAAATCCCAAGTCAACTTGGTAATTTTGCCCCCCGTAGGCAAAGCCGCAGCGAGTGCCCTCCGGCAAAGATGCCCGAAAGCGATAGCTGTTTGAGGTTAAATTTTCCACTGCAACCGACAGGGTGCAGCCGGGGAGGAGTTGGATTTGCTCCTTCGTTAGCTTTCCAAGCAAGTCGGGGTTGCAACCGGCTCCTTTGACGGCTGTAATGTCGTTGAACATATAATACTGAGCTTCGATAAGTCCCGGCGCTATCTGTGAGTGCCTCAGTTGCACGATGCGGGGGCGGTATGGCTTGTCTAATTCCAGAATGTTGGCTTGTTCGGCAAACAGGGCAATGCTGGGTTCGGAAAATAAAGGAACGGGTAGTGGTCTTTGCCACATACGAAGGTGGACGTACCACGTCGGCTCTGCTAGCGCTTGTTCCCGGTTGTCAAATTCGCCCGCCATGTACTGGGCTAAAGCTATTAATTCTGGAGAAATTGTCATGTTTGTTGGATTTTTCACGATGATGACTTGACAGTAAAAACTTATTGTGATACTACTGGCGAAAGCTGGGCTGAGCAAGTCAAAAGATTAGATTTATGAGCGATCCCAGAAGAGTGAGACGCGGCACTAGCCAAATAGTCTACTAAACTTAGCCATATTTAACTTGACTAATCAACATTCTGGGCGGTACGATTGCATCATTGCCTAAAAAAGGCTTAATTATCTGGTTTGTAAACCACAGTTTTGTCAAAACTGACCAGCCTGTTACAAGGTCGAACGGGAGTCCGCGTTTCGTTAAATTGGTTGAAAATAGTGGATGACTCATGGCTAAAAGCTTCAACTAAAATTAATTAAATTAGGGTGGGCTACACCCGAATTAACGCCTGTGGACAAGTTGCGAGCCGACTCCCTTGGGTGAAACAGGAAACAGACCCTTCAGAAGTAATTCTGATTGAATGGCGAGGCTTAAATAAGTTTAGCCAAGTTTTGTGTAGCAGCTATGATTGTAAAGATACTGGGGTTTTACCCTCCTATTGCGACATATTAATTGTTGCTGCCGATCGCGCGTAAAATATTTTTGATAAAATTTTGTCTCGCAATCCGGTGGCAACGCTTAAAAAACTGGCAATTTTTGTCAGCCTGATCGCAGAATTGACTCCCCCGACTTTACTCACGCCGCGCTGGCACGCCCGCTACGGCAAAATTATTTATCTATAAGACTCAGGTGAACAATAACCGTACTGTTTCAGATACTAAGCGAAGTTTCTATACGATTCACACTCGACCGATCAACTCAATTTACCGTCGAGTGGTGGAAGAGTTGATGGTAGAAATGCACTTGCTTTCGGCGAATGCCGATTTTCAATACGACCCGATTTATGCTTTAGGTGTAGTGACAGCTTTCGATCGATTCATGCTTGGGTACGCCCCAGAAGCAGACAGAGTTTCGATTTTTAACGCTTTGTGCAAGTCCCTAGAAGACGATCCAGAGCGCTACAAGCAAGACGCTCAGCGATTGGAAAGCTTGGCCGATCGACTTTCCGGGCAAGAGTTGCTCTCGTGGATCGATCGCTCGACCAGCTTTGAAGATACAGCGGATTTGCAAGCGTCTTTAGGGGCGATCGCCAGCAACCCCCAATTTAAGTACAGCCGCTTGTTCGCGATCGGTGTGTTCTCGCTATTAGAAAAAGCTGACCCTAACTTAGTAAAAGACCAAGAAACGCGAAATAACGCGATCGCCAAAGTCAGCGCGGCATTGCACCTCCCAGAAGACAAAGTTAGCAAAGATTTAGATTTGTACCGCAGCAATTTGGAAAAAATGGCTCAAGCGCGAATAGTGCTTCAAGATGTCATCCAAGCGGAACGGAAAAAACGCGAAAAACGAGAGACAAAAGTTACCGTCGGCCCTTCGGCTGAGTCTTCTGACAGCAGCAATTAATCGTTTGAAGGAAGAAGGAAGTTCGGCAACGGATTCTATAACGGATGTAACGGATGTAACCGATGTCAGGAACAAGGAAGAAGGAAGAGGGAGTTTTTTATGTTTTACATAAAGTAGAAAACTCTTAAATTTTAATTTTTTGTTCTTGAATTCTGGCTTCTGCCTTCTGGCTTCTGGCTTCAGATGAATCTTGCTGGCTCAGAAACTAAAAATCCCGCTTTCTGAATTGAGCGGGATCGACTTAACCAAAATAGAGCTGTTGGGGCGGTACTAAGGCTGGGGTTCAAAATTAGTGGCGTTAGCTTGCAGCCAAGTGCTTAGCTGTGAAAGAACCTCGTTGCCAGAAGACTTGCCCAAAGCTGTGGGGTTTGGGGTGTCGGGCCTGTCCAAGTTGCGGGCGATCGCTGCGTTGACTTCTTTGGAAATCAAATCGTGAAGTTGCTCCTTAGCCCTAGCCCTTTGAAAGTGAGCTCCCTCTTCCGTCGTAGCGTAAAGAGGTGGCAGCCTATTTAAAGCATAAGCTGCAATATCTCCGACATCGAGACTAAGGTCGCTCGTCGCCTCAATTTCTGCCACCCTAGCGATCGCATCGCTGAGTACCAACTCTTCCATCACGTTGATGAACTGTTTGCGTGGCAGAACCACCACTTCGCCAGTCAACAACGAGCCCATCAGACGATCGAGAGCCATGTACTCTTCGATCGACAATTCCGAAGCCGTATTGCAGATCCGTCCCACCTCAGCTTCCATAGACGGCGTTAAATAGCCATCCTGCAAAGCCTGTTCAACAATTTTTTCAATACTCATATATGCGTCCCCGCTCAACGGCATCATCAATAAAGTTTTGTTAAGACGCGATTGTTAGCGTCTTGAGATTCGAGTTTTGAGGGCTGAGTTGAGAAATTTTATACAAATCCTAACTCAATACGGATAACCCATCACAGTTATCTGCACACCCCAGCCACAAACTTACCCCATAATTGACTGATAAATCCGTCAAAACTTGTAAAAACTCCTACTCAACTCCCTGAAGCCGCCAAGGTACCGGATCGACGGACTGCCCATGCACGTAAAGTCCCCAGTGCAGGTGAGGGCCTGTAGAAGCCCCTGTTGACCCCACAGTACCAATTACTTGACCGGCTTTCACGACATCGCCTTCCTTGACATCAATCCGGCTCAGGTGCATCAAAATACTTGCTACCCCCTGACCGTGGTCGATACCAACCACGTTGCCGTGGATTTTGAAGCCTTGCGATTCACGTCCCACTAGAGACACGCGACCTGCTGCTGGTGCCACTACAGGGGAACCGGAAGCACCTGCGTAATCAACGCCGCGGTGGTAGTAGTCTTGAGCAAATACCCCATTATAATACCGGCGAACCCCGTAAATAGTAGTAATTTCGCCGGAGTTGGGGCGCAATAATTTGCCGTCCCAAAATTTTTCGGGTGTCACCAGTGCTTTAAATGCGTCTACGCGATCGAATTCAGCATCTGTACCTTCCTCGTCTTTCCCAGGCGGAAGCCAGATGGATTGAGTGGGAAAATTTCGATCGCGCACTTGCACGCTAAACTCCTGCACTTGTCCGTCACCTGCGACTTGGATTTGGCGGGTACCGGGTTTCTCTACCGGCGTCGTCGGCAGCAGGGCCCGAAAGCGACCGTTGCCGATGGGAAACGCGGGGTAGTTTTTTTGCTGTAGAGAAACTTTGGGAGTTTCCCCGCCGTTACCGTCAACCTGAATCATTACTGACAGCGTATCTCCCAGTTGGGGATTTGTCGGCGTCACAACTACCTGCAAAGCTTGCACCGGCAGGGCAAAACTTAGAATGCCAGCAACAATTCCCCCGATCGAACTGGCGGTTAGCTTGTTTGCTTTCAATTGCCGCCACCGCAAAATCAGACCCGTAACTATTTCCCCACTTAGGCCGCCGTTGCCTCGATTCACACTCATTATCATCACTAGGTGTCCTTAACCTTTGTCTCGCTGAGATATTTTTAACTATCTAGACTAACTATAGCAATCCGCAATGAGTCGAGAGAAAGAGCCGTAGGTAAAAAGCTTGGTCAAAGATTTGGAGATGAGAGACTAACTTAAATAAATACTTAACTTGAGGTGATAAGAATAATAAAAATTTCCGTAGTGCGGGGAGGAAAGCCCGCTTGAGGCAGACGCTCACACTACCGTTTCCACTACAAATCTAGGAGATCCCAAGTTTCAACAGAAACACTCTTCATCTATAACCGGATGATTATATTTTATCAGTCCTAGCTACTATTGCATAACTTTTAACAATTGGTATTAGTTATAGTTCACGGCGCAACAACAGAATTATTTTTAACTCGTCTGCTGTTAAATCACTTCTTTCTTTGCCGTTTACTTTCCGAGAACCTTCCTCAAATTCTGTAGTTATTGTAGCCTGTTTTTGGCAAAATAGTATTGATTCCCAATTTTAAAATCTCACCTCTAAAATGGTAGGAGATAAAAATTGAGAATTGCTATAATCTTATCACCTAGAATTATAGGGATTCAAAGGTAGCAGTGAAACCATCTAATGTCAAGCATTCTTCCATAAATTCCTCTACATCATTGACATTCTCAAGCTGATATTCCATCATGCGTTGACCAGCTCCTTTCATCTTTTTGGAAGAGGAAGGCGTGGCCGCATATTTAGCAGCTATCGCTTTGAAAGCTTTGGAATGGGTATCCCAGCTTTCCGCAGAACATTTTATGATTAAAAGCCACATGATTAAATTCCTCCTTGGGTTTGGTTTACTAATAGTCTGACACGAGTAAAGCTTAGATCGATAGTGCCGATAAATCAAGGGATTCTGTTGTTTGGAAAAAAGCTAAAAGCCGAGCCACTATGCGAGCGACACCACCCTTAACATTAGACTCAACATTCAAAGGCATCACCGGATCGTGGAGTGATAAGCGTAACAGAAACCAGCCGGATTCGCTAGCTGAGGTGCAGGAAATTCGCAGACCTTCGTAGTTATTGGGAACGATTTTCCAGTCTGCTTGCGTTGAGACAAATTCTTGCAGTTGCTCAATAACGCGAGATCCTTCGGCTTGGAAATCATCGACACCAAGTTTAATCCGAAATTCTGCACTTTCTTCGGGTTCTTTTAAATTCGCAATTAAATCTGGCAAAGATTGATTTGCTAGCTTCGACTTAGCCAATTCAATCAATAATTTGCTGACCAAATAAGCGCCATCATCCAGAAAGTAATTTTCTTTCAAAGCTCCATGTCCAGAGGTTTCAATCGCCAGCCATGATTCCTGTCCGGCTTCATTGAGGCGAATCGACTCGTCAATCACATTTTTGTAGCCGCGTTTAAAGCGATGGTGAATCCCTTTTAAATCTTGTTCGATGAATTGTGTCAAGCCATCGGAAGTGATAGAATCGGTGACAATGGTAGAGCCTGGGTGTTCTTGTAATACGATCGCAGAAATCAAGGCAATTAAGCGATTACGATTGAGTTCCTTGCCAACTTGATCGACGGCCGCGCTGCGATCGACATCGGTATCAAAAATAATCCCAAAATCAGCTTGGTGTTCAATTACCGCTTGACAAATTGACTGCATTGCCTGTTTATCTTCGGGATTGGGCACATGATTGGGGAAAGTACCATCTGGTTCTAAAAACTGGCTGCCCGTGGTGTCTGCACCTAAAGGTGTTAAGACTTTATCAACATAAAAACCGCCAGCACCATTGCCCGCATCCACAACAATTTTTAGTCCTGTTAGTGGGTGCTCAAAATTATCGGGATGATTGACTGATTCCCTAATTTTGGTGACAAATTGGTTAGCATAAACTGAGATAAAATCATGCTTGGTAATCTTACCGGGCGATGAGGCGGGCTGAAAGTAATTGCTTTGGGCTACTGCTAAGATATCTGTAATATCCTGCTTTTGTAACCCACCTTTGGCAGTGAAAAACTTTAAGCCATTTCGATTAAATGGCAAATGGCTAGCAGTGAGCATAATCGCGCCGTCGCAATCAAAACCAGGGGTAATGGTACTCATAAACATGGCGGGGGTTGAGGCCATTTCAAAGTCGTATACGGTTGCACCAACTGAGGCGATTCCCTCCATGACTGCTTGCATTAAAGTTGGCCCTGATAGGCGGCTGTCACGCCCGATCGCGATCGTTAATTCGGCAGCGGGTTTATTGACTTTTTGCACCAGCCAACTGACAAAGGATTTACCTAAGATTGTCGCAATTTCGGGCGTTAGGTTGACTTTTTCATTGGGAACGCCTTCGAGGGCGATACCGCGAATGTCTGATCCATTTTGAAGTTTTGTCCAGTTGAAGATTTGCATAATACATTGATGGTAAGTAAAAATATCGGAGTCGGCGGTTGAAACCGATCATACAAAGTTTTGTCTGTGGCTAGACGGTTCGACTCAGCTTAGCCGAACGTCTTTCGGGGACTAAGAAATAAACAGGGGAGAAATTTGGGATTTGGTATTATTAGTCATTAGGGTGACAGAGTTTTTCAATTCAATCAGCTAATCGGCATTTAAGTTGTATTTAAAGAAACAATCCCAGTCTTGTGGGTGGGATTTGAGCAACGCCCAAAATATCCAATTGAAATGTTGAACAGCTTACTGAGAATTTTTTCCCCATCACCGCTAAGACTAAGCTCTAATTCCTTAGTCGCGTTCAACGCTGTAAATTGCCTGCAAGCGGAACTCACCATGAGCGGGAACTTCCACAATATCTGTAGCTGCATTGGTCGTTTCTACGCAGAGTAAACGCTGATAATCTGCATCATCAAGGTCGGCCATATTTGCAGAAATTGTCACCCAGGGATTCCACACTACGACGGATTTACTACCAGATGATTTAATGTGAATCCGACGATTCAGGGCGCTATCATCAATGACTAATTCCTTGGTGACATCAAGATAAATGCGATCGACTTCACCTGTTACTACCACTGCACCCACTTGAGTTTTTTCGACACCACCATCCGCTTTATCAAGATACTGACTATTTTCTAAACCTAAAACCTGCACGCGGTTGATATCGCCGACTTGGAAATAGGTGTGCAAAGCTTGGGTGAGGGGAAATGCTTTGTCGCCTAAATTGCGGGTGATTAATTCTACAGTGAGGCTGGTGCCGATCGTAATTACGATCGCCAGTTCAAAGGCTTGGGGCCAAATTGCTCTAGTTTCATCGGTATCCTTGAGCCCGAGAGTGACTTTGGTTGCGCCGTCTGGAGTTGTGGCGGTTTCTAGCACATTCCAGAGGCGATTCCGCACGAATCCATGACTCGGACGCCCCAACGCTTCGGGATCGGGGCCAAACCATGGCCAACAGATGGGTATACCGCCTTTGATGGCTTTCCCTTCGGCGTAGTAGGCTTTTTCGCTGAGGAACATCAAGTCTGTGGTTTCGGCGGCGGGTTGAAAGGAGAGCACTTGACCGGAATACACAGAAATTAAGGCTTTGGCTTGACCGTTGTCGATGTGAATCATCGGGAAACCACCGTTTCCGGTGGCGAAGGTGAGGTTCCCGGCAATGCCATAGTCTGTGTTTAATTGGTCAATACTCATGCTTTTGGCTTGGTGAATTGCTTTACAATTATCCGATATTATCAGGAAATTGGGTTTAAAACCCCGTCCTTCGCTTGACGGCTCTAATTGTAAAGTTTTAATAACTCACCGAACATCCTATGCTGAACCGGGTAGCATAAGCTGGGAGGTAAAACCATGCTAGTTTTCGAGTTTAAAGCATACGGAAAATCGAATCAGTTTACTGCCGTAGACGAAGCAATTCGTACCGCAAAATTCGTCCGCAATAGCTGTATAAGGTATTGGATGGACAACAAAAAGGTGGGTAAATATGATTTGAATAAATACTGCGCTGTACTGGCCAGTGATTTTCCCTTTGCTGACGAACTCAACTCAATGGCTAGACAAGCCAGTGCAGAACGAGCATGGTCTTCTATCTCCCGATTCTACGATAACTGCAAGAAGGGTGTTGCTGGCAAAAAAGGGTATCCACAGTTCCAGAAAGAGTGCCGCTCTGTTGAGTATAAATCAACTGGATGGAAACTTGCCGACGACCGAAAATCCATCAATTTTACCGACAAGAAAGGGATTGGGCGGTTAAAACTCAAGGGGACACGCGATTTGCATTTCTACCAAATTAGCCAAATAAAACGGGTGAGATTGGTAAAACGTGCAGATGGCGTATACGTTCAGTTTTGTATTGATATTGAGCGAAAGGAAAACATAGCCCCCTCTGGGAACACCATAGGCTTAGACGTAGGATTGAAGGAATATTACACCGACTCAAAAGGAATGACAGTTGAGAACCCTAGATTTTTGCGAAAAGGTGAAAAAGTCCTTAAACGTTGTCAACGTCGGGTGTCCAGGAAAGTAAAAGGTTCAAATAACAGGGACAAAGCTAGGCGGATTCTAGGGAAACGCCATCTCAAAATAAGTAGGCAGCGTCAAGACCATGCAATGAAGCTTGCACGGTGCGTAATCTCATCAAACGATGTAGTAGCTTACGAAGATTTGAGAATCAAAAATATGGTGAAGAATCATTGCTTAGCTAAGTCTATTAACGACGCATCTTGGTATCAGTTCCGTGTCTGGATTGAATACTTTGGAAAAGTATTTGAAAAAAATACGGTTGCGGTAAACCCGCAATATACCAGCCAAGAATGCTCTAGCTGCGGTGTAATTGTCAAGAAAACGCTATCTACTAGAACGCATATTTGTAAGTGTGGATGTAGCTTAGGGAGAGACGAAAACGCGGCTAGAAATATCCTTAGTCGAGGATTGGGTACGGTAGGGCATACCGGAACTTTTGCGCTTGACGCAAGCAACGCTTTAGGAGAATCAATCTCTACTTTGGCTGGAGAAATCCTGCCTCAGCAAATTGGCTCGTAGATTAAAGAATCCCCGTGCGTTTACGCGCCCGGAGTGTCAAGGTTGCTAGATTGATTAGATTGTTGAGTTTGACCGGCGAGGGTACGATCGACACAACGATGCACTTAGAGAAACGAATTGGGAGTGCCAACTGATCGCGAGGCGATGTGCGATCGAACCCATCGGCAGACATTGCTGAGTTCTCCGTAAGCAAGCTAATGCAGCAATTCATCCAAACAGGGCGCAGCCACAAAACCCCGCATCTCTTCGAGGGTCATTTGAGGCGACAATTGCCAGGGATGCCCTAAAAGCAGGGCAAAGAGCACTGTCCGACTGATTGCATCGCCTAGCGTTCGGATCAAAACTTCACTTGTCAACGGCGGAGTTTCGCCGAAACCCGGTAAGTCCACTGCGATCGCTTACAGTTCGGCGTTACTGAATCAAGCTATAGATGATCCAGGAACAGTTCAGCCGTTGAGCCGTATTCAATGGAGAGTCGATCGACTCTCATGCGCCCCACTTCACAACTCCTGACGAGTCGGACGGATGATAATTTCGTTGACATCCACATCACCGGGTTGCTCAATGGCATAGGCAATCGCCCGGGCGATCGCATCGGCATCAATGGCGACTGAATACAACTGATTCACCCCTGATGCCGTATCACCATGAGTGATGGTACTGGTTAACTCAGTCGCAACCGCACCAGGTGAAATGTTGGTAGAACGAATTTCACCGTTTGACTCCAACCGAAGCCCTTCGGAAATCGCTCGCACGGCATACTTGGTAGCACAGTAAACTGCCCCCGCCGGAAATACTTTGTGTCCTGCAACAGAGGACAAGTTGATTACGTGGCCCGACTTCTGTTGGCGCATAGTCGGCAGCACTGCTGCGATGCCGTAAAGTACGCCTTTAATGTTGACATCAATCATTTGATCCCACTCATCGACCTTAATCTGGTCAAGGGGAGACAGTGGCATTAAACCCGCATTATTGACCAGCACATCAATGCGCCCATAGGTTTCCAACGTTGCGTCAGCCAATGCTTGCACCTGGGCGCGATCGGCAACATCGGTGATTCGATAGGCAACCGTGCCACCTGTTTTTTCGATTGCAGCCACCAAGTCCTTGAGTCTATCTTCGCGGCGGGCAGCAAGCATGAGTTTGGCTCCGCTGGCGGCTAAACGATGAGCGGTGGCTTCACCTAAACCACTACTTGCTCCAGTAATGATGACAACCTTGTTTTGAATCTCCGACATATTCACTCCTGTTAGTTGATTAAATCGGCTCACATCACGGCGATGGGAACGTGCCTTGTACTTGAGGCCGCATCAAAAAAGCCTTTATTAAGCGACTGGTTTACAGAAACACTAAAACAGTGATTCCTAGTGGATTTGTGTAAAACCGATCGCAAATTCGCTGAATTACCAAGCGCGATCGTATTGAATGGGAGCAGGCACCGATTGACGTAGTTGCTTCGCAGCCCGCATCGGCCAATAAGGATCGCGCAGCAGTTCTCTGGCAAGTAATACCATATCTGCTTGACCTGTACGAATGATGTGGTCAGCCTGCGCGGGTGCAGTAATCATACCAACGGCTCCGGTGGCGATGTTGGCTTCGCGTCGAATGCGATCGGCAAAAATAGTTTGATAACCTGCACCCGTCGGAATCTTTTCACCCGGTACAATTGCGCCTGATGAACAATCCATTAAATCAACGCCCAGTGACTTTAATTTATCGCTGAGTGCAATACTTTGTTCAATGTCCCAACCATTTGGAACCCAATCGGTTGCAGAGATGCGAACCCAAAGCGGTGTTTGATCCGGCAAAACATTTCGCACCGCTTGTACAACTTCACATAAAAACCGGATGCGATGCTCAAAACTGCCACCATAGTCATCAGTCCGTTGATTGCTCAAGGGAGACATAAATTCATGGAGTAGATAGCCGTGAGCCGCATGAATCTCGATTACGTCAAATCCGGCTTCGAGGGCGCGTTGAGCTGCCTTGACAAAGGATGCGGTCAACTTTTGAATGTCTTCGATACTCAGAGCAATCGGGGCGGGGCTATCGGGTTCAAATGGAATGGCGCTGGGGGCGATCGAAGTCCATCCTCCTTGAGATTCCGAAAGCACATCGCCGCCCTCCCACGGAGGTGCTGTACTGGCTTTTCGACCTGCATGAGCAAGTTGAATTCCTGCAACCGCACCGTTGCGGTGAATTAACTCGACGATTCGCGCCAACATTTCAATGTGAGCATCGTCCCAGATTCCCAAATCTTGCGGCGTAATTCGTCCTTCAGGCTCGACTGCGGCTGCTTCAGTCATCACCAGCCCTGCCCCTCCTACGGCTCGACTGACGAGATGAACCAGATGCCAATCATTGGCGAATCCATCAACGCTTGAATATTGACACATGGGAGAAACTGCAATGCGATTTCGGAAGGTAACGCCACGTTGATCGAATGGCTCAAATAAATGGGACATGGTTGTAAACCCCTGGGTTATAAAATGCACAGATACCAAGCAGAGACTTTCTTCACACTGGGAAGTTGACTGAGCTCATTCCACCAAGTCCGCAGCCTTGAACTTTGCGCGATCGTTGCTTCGTACTCTGCGGTCTGGGATAGGTAGGTGAAGATCAGAATTAGGTAGAAATCCGCAATGCTCAGTTCGTCACCGAGCTAATACGGGTGTCCTACAGTTAGGGAGTCGATCGCCTCTAGTGCAGTCTTTACAGGTGCGACGGCAGCTTTGTCCAACATACATCCCGAATGGACTGGTCATTTTGAGGTATCAAGAGCAACGACAAAATTACTTGTCTAAAGTTAGAGTCGATAGGGGCATTTCTACCCCTACCTCTCTTTCAGAACGGAACGTGAAACTTTCGCTTCATTCCGCTCCTTGATATCTTCACCCTTGGTATGGGTACAATTCAAAACGGGTTATCATCATAGCTCTTTTGGAGGGAGCCATCATTTTCCGTTTTTGTGTCGTGACAGTGTTTGTGTAAAAGTTGGAGGTTTATATATTCATCCTTACCACTTAGGGAGCGGGGTTGGATATGATCAACTTCTACATTGTCTGTAGGTGTAAAGTACAGACCACAGTGGGTACATTTACCTTTTTGTGTCTTAATAAGTGTTGCCACTCTTGTTGGTGTTTCAGGGTATTCTCCACGTCTTTTGCTCCAATAAATCCAGTCACCGTTATAGGGTGTTGAATTGCCCTTGACCTTTACGTGCCTTGTAATAGGCGTTGCTGAGTGTTGGGCTAACTTTATACCTTCTTCTGTGCTGAAACACCAATTTCTGTCGTTTACTGTACGCCAGTATTTGTCTTTGTTGATGTTACCTTTCCCCCGTCTTCTTGCCCATGCTCTTAATTTGTCGTAAATAAGGCTATCTACTTTTAAAAATATTTCCTTACTTACTACTGTTGAGTAATAGTTTGACCAGCCTCTAATTATTGGATTCAACCGACTAATTAAAGCAGCTTGTGGGGCGGTCTTATGCGTGTCTATTACTTCAGCTATTCTGGATAGATGAGCTTTGACTTTTGGATTTGAGGGGGTGATTAACGTCTTAAAACCTAATGGCTTTCCATTTGTACTATTGGCACTTCGGTAGTTACCTACCTGGTACTGTTGTATGTGGAATCCTAGAAACTCAAACCCGACATTTCCATTATATTCATTGAGGGTGTGGGTTAGTTTTGTTTTACTTGGTTTTAATTTTAAGCCCATGTCACCTAACCATTCCGCAATTATCTTCTGACAGGTTGTTACTACTTCAATGTCTTTGTGTATTATCACAAAGTCATCGGCGTATCGGATTAAGCTTAGTGTTGCTCGTCTATCTTTTTTACTGATACCCGAGTATTCTTTTCTTAGCGTTTCCGCATATTGTTTAACCCGTTCTTCCATTCCGTGAAGGGCTATGTTAGCCAATAGCGGGGAAATGACCCCTCCTTGTGGCGTACCTTCAGCGGTCGGAAAAATTTCACCTTGGTCTAATACCCCGCTTTTGAGCCACGACTTAATTTGTTTTCTGAGTCGTGGATAGGTATTGATTTTGTCAAGTAATGCTTTGTGATTAATGCAGTCAAAGCATTTGGCAATATCGGCGTCCAGCACGTATTTGGCTTTATATCTGATACTGTCAAAGATAGCTCCTATTGCATCGTGACACGACCTACCTGGTCTAAAACCAAATGAGTTAGGCTCGAATTTTGCTTCCCATTCTGGTTCAAGAGCTGCTTTCACAACTGCTTGTAAGGCACGGTCGTACATAGTCGGTATGCCTAATTGTCTTGACTCATTAGTTCCTGGTTTTGGTATCATTACCCGACGTGTCGGTTGGGATTTGCCAGTTGGTTTGAGCTGACTTACTAGCTTAATTCGTTGCTTCGGGGTTAGTAATTTAATACCATCCACTCCTGCTGTACGTTTGCCAGTATTGTCTTGTGTTACCCGTCGTACTGCTAATACCTTATTAGACCAAGAATTAATCAAGGTCTTCTGAAGCTTACGAACTGCTTTGACATCGCCACGCTCACTTGCTCGATAGATACGTTTTTGCAACTTGAACGTCAATCTTTCGACTTTTCGCCAATTGATTTGGTTCCATTCCACCGTCGGGTTGTCCCGCGTTTTAGACTTATTCATTGCTACTGAGTTCCTATCTTTGAAGTTATCATGTGTCTATCTGCATATCTCTGTCATTACAACAGAGCGTTGGCTTTTGACACTATCCTTCTCTCATATACTATTCGTTAGCTACTTACTGGGTAATCGACCTGTTTCCAGAAATATATGAGAGTTACTTCGTTCCGAATATACATTGTTTGAGTTTTTAGTGTAATGCTCTCCACCGGGTTTCTGGGCAGTGCTTGTAGGTCGTATAGGTAAACGCCTATGCCTTATCCTTGCCTTTTGGCTTGGTCTTATTCAGCCGTTAGACCATCTAAAATAACGATGGTTCAGACACATTTTTGCTTTCGCTACACATGAACTCTTGCTCGGCAGTTACCGATTTCGGCTACCAGTAGTCTGCCTTTTATCCCCGCTTTACTTTGTTAGTTGCTACTTAACAAAATAGGGGATATGCTTTTACCGCGGCACCTGCGGACTAGGACTAGGGACTTGTGAATCCTGCACCTAGATGTATAATCAGTTACACTAACCAAAGGGTTAGGCTAACCGTCCCTGGATTTTTAATCCATTTAGGTTAAACGAATCGCACCCAAATACTTTTATTATATCCCGTATGAACAACCAGCTAATCTGCTAGAAGTATAACGATCGACCAACAAATGAGCAATCTCAACGAATCTCTGTCGGCACTTCCTTCCTATTGGCCCAGGCCAGATCTATCCCAAGCGGCTTTTGTCGCTGAAGGCGCTGTTGTGATCGGCAGGGTAGAGGTTGCTGCGGGCGCTAGTATCTGGTACGGGGCGGTGGTGCGGGCGGATGTAGAGCGAATTGCGATCGGCTCAAGTACCAATATCCAAGATGGAGCAATTCTGCACGGCGATCCGGGGAAACCGACGGTTTTGGAAGATTTCGTGACAGTGGGACACCGAGCCGTGATTCACTCAGCTTACATTGAACGGGGCTGCCTGATCGGGATTGGGGCGATCGTCCTCGATGGAGTGAGGGTGGGGACAGGCTCGATCGTCGGTGCAGGGGCGGTTGTCACCAAGGACGTTCCCCCTCATACGCTAGTGGCGGGAGTGCCTGCGAAGCGATTGCGGGATGTCTCTGAGGAAGAAGCGGCGGAGTTGGTGGAACATGCTAAGCGTTACGAAAAGTTGGCTTTGGTTCACGCCGCGAAAGGAACTGATTTGGGATTTGGTTAGTTGATAGAATAAGATTTTCAGCAAAAAACTATTAGTTTTCCATGGCTTACACCGCGCCAAAAATCTTAACTTTTGAAACATTCCTCGATCGATATTGTGACAACTTTCGCTACGAGCTCGCTGACGGAGAATTAGTTGACATGGAACCAACAGGCCCCCACGAAACCGTCAGCGGTAAACTGGCAACTCAAATCGGCATCGCCATCGCCGCCGAAAAACTACCTTGGTTCATTCCCCGCACTTGTTTGATCCGTCCATTCTCAGATGCAGCTACTGCCCGCCGTCCCGATATTGTCGTATTAGATGAAACCGCTATTGTCAGCGAACCTCTTTGGGAAAGAGAACCTGTGATTACGCTGGGACGATCTATTAAATTAGTGGTAGAAGTCGTCAGCACTAACTGGGAAACAGATTACGCCCGAAAAGTTGAAGAATATGCTATTTTAGGGATTCCAGAATATTGGATAGTTGATTATCGCGGATTGGGGGGCGTGGCTTTTATCGGTAAACCAAAACAACCTACTATCACCGTTTGTCAACTGATTGACCAAGATTACACGCAGCAACAATTTCGCCTCGGTCAACCGATTATTTCTCCTTTGTTAAAGACCTGGCAAATTCGCCTAGATGATATTCTTCCCCGTTAGGCGATCGCCCAAGCGATTTTAGATTTTAGATTTTAGATTTTAGATTTTAGATTGGAGAATTGATGAAGCCGGCGAACCTGAAACCAATTGCTTTAGGTCAACAATCAACAGTCGTCGGAAATATCAGGATTTATTCGAGCGATAAAAGTTTAAACTTAAATAAAAAATTGTCAAGCTCGATCGAGCGCTAAAATTGATGACATGAATAACGATCGCACATCTACTCCAAACATCCCCCCGCACACCTGGAAACGTCCCATCGGCCTCGGTTGGGAGAATCCCTATACAGTCCGCTACGCAAGCAATCTCGACGACGGGCCCTGGCACGGAATGCCTCTGGGCGGGTTCGGTGCCGGCTGCATCGGGCGATCGTCCCGCGGCGACTTCAACCTCTGGCACATTGACGGCGGCGAGCACATTTTTCGCAGTTTGCCCGCTTGTCAGTTCAGCATTTTTGAAGAAACTCAAGGCAAGAAACAAGCTTTTGCACTGTCCACTGAACCGCCTACCGATGGCAGTTTATCTAGTTGGAAATGGTATCCATCGGAAGGAAGTTCGGCAACGGATTATGTAACGGATGTAACGGATGGAATTCAGAAGGCAGACGGAAGAAGGGAAGAGAAGGAAAAATTTCAATCTTCCGGGAGTTATCATGCTTTGTATCCGCGCAGTTGGTTTGTTTATGAAAATGTATTTCATGCTCAATTAAGCTGCGAGCAATTTTCGCCAATCTTGCCGAACAATTATCAGGAAAGCAGTTACCCAGTTGCCATGTTTGAATGGGTGGCGCACAATCCTACAGATGCGCCGATTACTCTCAGCATCATGCTGACTTGGGAGAATATTGTCGGTTGGTTTACTAATGCCAATAAGTCGCCGGAAGTGATGGTGCGAGATGATGGCAGTCCATTTTATGATTACCAATCCCGGTGGGGAGAAAGTGCCGGAAATTTGAATTTGTTGGTGGAAGATTTTCACCGCATCGGTTGCGTGATGACGCGGTTGACTGCTGATGAGGAACCGCAAGAGGGGGAGGGACAATGGGCGATCGCAACTATTACTAATCCAGCGGTAGAAGTATTCTATCAAACTCGCTGGAACCCGGCGGGGAATGGCGACGATATTTGGCGCAACTTTTCTGCTGAAGGTTTCTTGTTGGATGACAAAGACGAGACAGCCGCAGCAGCAGGAGAACAGTTGGCTTGTGCGATCGCAGTTCGCTTTACTATTCGACCTGGAAAAACTCGCAAAATCCCCTTTATTATAGCTTGGGATTTGCCCGTTACTGAGTTTGCATCGGGAGTTTGGTACTACCGTCGCTATACGGATTTCTTCGGCCGCAACGGCAAAAATGCTTGGCCGATTATTCGCACTGCAATGAAGCATTCCGATACTTGGCGCGAAAATATTGAAGCTTGGCAAAAACCAATTTTAGAACGGAAAGATTTGTCAGATAGTTTTAAAATGGCTTTGTTTAACGAGTTATACGCCCTGACAGACGGCGGTACTCTTTGGAGTGCGGCTGACGAACGCGATCCAAAGGGTCAATTTGCGGTTTTGGAGTGCATTGATTACCGCTGGTACGAAAGTTTGGACGTGCGGCTTTACGGTTCTTTTGCTTTGTTGATGCTGTGGCCGGATTTGGAAAAGTCGGTGGTTTTAGCGTTTGCTAGGGCAATTTCAGCCGGAGACGATACGCCGAGAATTATTGGCTGGAATCAAGCTTCGGCTATTAGAAAAGCTGTCGGTGCGACGCCACACGATTTGGGTGCTCCTAACGAACATCCTTGGGAGAAAACGAATTATACTAGCTATCAAGATTGCAATTTGTGGAAGGATTTGCCTTGCGATTTTGTGTTGCAGGTTTATCGGGATTTCCTATTGACGGGCGGCACAGATTGTGAGTTTTTGCAAGAGTGTTGGCCGGCAATTGTTGAGGCTTTGGCTTATCTGAAAACTTTTGATGAGGATGGGGACGGAATTCCTGAGAATTCGGGAGCACCGGATCAGACGTTTGATGACTGGCAAATGCGGGGGATAAGTGCGTATTGCGGGGGTTTGTGGTTGGCGGCGCTGGAGGCTGCGATCGCGATCGGCGAAATCTTAGAAGATGCAGCACCGAGGATAATTCCTAACCCTCAAGAAAAGATAGCATTATATCACAGTTGGCTACTACAAGCAAGACCGAGCTATCAAGAAAAACTGTGGAACGGTCAATATTATCGTTTGGACAGCGAGAGTAATTCCGAAGTGGTGATGACAGACCAACTATGCGGTCAATTTTACGCGAAATTGTTAGGATTACCGGATATCGTGCCGGCGGAATGTGCAGCCAGCGCTTTAGAAACTGTGTATGATTCTTGCTTTTTGAAGTTCAACGAGGGCGAGTTCGGTGCGGCAAATGGGGTGATGCTGAATGGTTCGCCGGAAAATCCGAATGCGACTCATCCTTTGGAAGTTTGGACGGGAATTAATTTTGGGTTGGCCGCTTTTTTGGTACAGATGGGGATGGAGGAGAAAGCTTTTAAATTGACGGATGCTGTGGTGAAGCAGATTTATGAAAATGGGTTGCAGTTTCGGACGCCGGAAGCGATTACGGCGGGGGGGACTTTTCGGGCGAGTCACTATTTGCGGGCGATGGCAATTTGGGCAATTTACGGGGTGTTGACCGATTTTAAATAGGGCAAAATGTATATTAGCTGGTGAATCCGACTAAAATTTAAGCTTTCAACCCCATTTTTAGCAAGGAAAACGGTTAATTAAACTCTCACTAAAATTGACCGTAAAAAGTTTTTGCCTTCGAGGAAAACATTAATCTTTCATGCTCAAACTTTAGCTTGGTTAAAATTTGAGCATGAAAAAGCCCGGAGATGGGAGGGCATCGAACTCGGCTATAAACGAGAGAGAAAAAGGGTCTGAGGCAATTGTTGACACCAATGCAGTCCGCACCTTACTTGTATATAATTTGGAGCGATCGCCAATTTCAAGATAAAATAGAAAAATGTCAAATCCTTTGCTTTCCCTCAACTACGAACCCGCCATCGAAGCTCTCGGTGGCGACTATTTTGATGAAGTCCCTGCTGCAGATTTTCCGCAGCACATTCTCCGCTTCCGCAACGATGAATTATTGCCGAAATTGGGTTTAGACCCCGCACAAGTAACCGACCAACATTTTATCGAAGCGTTCGGCGAATTTCACTGCGTCCGTCCCTTTCTCGCACTCCGCTATCACGGCTATCAATTCAACCAATATAACCCCAATTTAGGTGACGGTAGAGGCTTCTTATACGGCCAAGTTCGCGGCACTGACGGCAGACTTTACGACTTCGGCACTAAAGGTTCCGGCCGCACTCCCTACTCGCGGGGCGGTGACGGTAGACTCACTCTCAAAGGGGGAATTCGCGAAGTTTTAGCCGCGGAAGCTTTGCACCGGTTGGGAGTGCGGACATCTCGCTGTTTTAGTTTAGTTGAAACTGGGGAGGGTTTGTGGCGGGGCGACGAACCATCTCCAACGCGATCGTCCGTAATGGTGCGTTTCAGTCATTCTCACATCCGGTTTGGAACTTTTGAAAGATTGCACTATATCCGCAGGCCGGATTTAACTAAAAAACTTTTAGATTTTGTTATTCAATATTACTATCCAGAACTGCATTTAGAAGCAAGTAATGCGGGTGTTTCGCCTGCCGAAAAATATGCGCTATTTTATGCAGATTTAGTGAATCGAATAGCTGAATTAGTCGCTCAGTGGATGGCAGCAGGCTTTTGCCAGGCCGTGTTGAATACTGATAATATGTCAATTACTGGAGAAAGTTTCGATTACGGGCCTTTCGCTTTTATCCCAACTTACAAGCCGGAATTTACAGCAGCTTATTTTGACTATTCGGGTCTTTATTGTTACGGCAATCAACCGTTGATTTGTAGGGACAATTTAGAAAAGCTCCAGGAACCGCTAGCAGCGGCGATTCCTCAAGCTGATATGGATGCGGCTTTGGCAAAGTTTGGCGATTATTATAATGCAGCTTATCGGCAGTTGATGCTCAAGAGATTGGGGTTTGAGGATTTGCCAGAAGCTGATGCTGATGAGTTGTTGAAGGTGACAATTAAAATGCTGGCGGAGTCTCAAGTTGAGTATCACGATTTCTTTTTTGAACTGCGAAGACAGTTCGATCGCACTTGGCGAGATGATGCTAGTCAAATTTTTGCTGAGGCGGAACCTGCGGACTTGATAGCACCTTGGCGGCAGTTTTATTATCACGTTTTGCAAAGTTTGTCGGCGGATGATATGGACAAAATGGCGGAGTGTTTGCGGAGGCACAATCCCGAACAATCGCTGTTGAGACCGACGATTGAGGCTGTTTGGGAAGCCATAGCTATTGAGGATAATTGGGAACCGTTTTATGAATTGGTTAAACGACTTCAAGACCCAGAAAATTGATTTATAATAGCTGGCATTAATAGCGCTCCGGGGCCTATTCACCTGCATTTTCTGTTTGTATTAAAGATTAAGGTGAACCAGCCGCGGAGCAATCTGAGATTATAAAAATCTGCCACATAAGAAATATAACACCGAGAAATAATGACTAATGACTAATGACTACTTGAGCTTTTCAATCTCAAATTGTGCATCTTTGTAACCGCCCGTAAGTCCTTGATCGAGAAACATTTTACCGGCTTTTTCTAAATCGCTAATTGCTCCTGCTTTGTCTCCCAAGGAGCGACGAACCATGCCTCTACCGTAGTAAGCAGCAGCATAATTCGGACTGATCCGAATAGCTTGGACGTAATCGGCGATCGCACTATTGTAATTCTTTAACTCCTGATAAATCTTAGCCCGATTGGCGTAAGCTTCAGCATTGTTGGGATTGAACCCGATTGCTGCGGTAAAATCTGCGATCGCGCCCTGGGCGTCACCCCCGGCGCTGCGAGCTAAACCACGATTGTTAAAAGCATTAAAATCATTCGGGTTCACTTTCAGCGCTTGAGTACAATCGGCAATTGCTTTCGGATAATCCTTTAAGTTTAAATAAGCAATGCAGCGATTGTTGTAAGGAACCCCATCCTCCTCGCTCAGCGAAATTGCCTGAGTGCAATCGTCAATTGCCGCTTGATGCGCTCCCAAATTCAACTGCGTGCTACAACGATTAGCGTAAGCATCGGCACTCTTGGGATCGATCGCAATTACCTGAGAATAATCCGCCAAAGCTCCCTGATAATCTCCTAGGTGAAAGCGAGCTCTCCCCCGGCTGTAAAAAGCATCAACATTCTTAGCATCAAGTTTAATTGCCTCAGTATAATCTCCAATCCCCCCCTGCAAATCGCCGCTTCCAGCACGAGCCAACCCCCGCGAATGATAAGCTTTAACAAGGTTCGGCTGCAGCCGAATTACTCCGGTAAAATCCTGAATAGCGGCCTTGTAATCTTGCAGTTCTAAATAAGCAACTCCTCTTTCATAATATGTATCAACATCGTTGGGCTGGAAATTCAAAGCTTGAGTGTAATCCTCAATCGCTCCCCGCGTATCGTTAAAATCGTGACGGGCTAGGCCGCGGTTAAAATAAGCCTTAACATATTTAGGATTGAGAGCGATCGCCTGAGAATAATCCGCAATTGCTTCTTGATACTTTTGTAAATCATAATTAGCATTACCCCGCCAATAAAAACTCTCAGCATTTTTAGGATTCAATTGAATTGACTTATTAAAAGCCTGCAAAGCTGCCTCCGCATCTTGATTGCGAGACTTTTCTACTCCCTGTTCGTAATATTCCTGAGCTTTAATCGGATTTGGGCGGCTCCTATAACTAAACAGAAATATCAGAACTATCGCCGCCCCGACGCCCGCCAAAATCAGCAACCAAAATCGACTTCCCAAACGTGACGAAAAACGTTCAGAAGACACTAAGCTGGGAGCCATACTTTTCTTGTGAGCCGTATTCACAGGATCTTGGCGGTGTCTCAACTTGCTGAGAGCTACCAAAACTTCTTCCGCAGATGGATAGCGCTTGGCAAATTGGTGACAGACCATTTTGTCAATTATATTGGCTAATCCCACAGAACATTGAGATCGGTTTCGCCAAACAATTTCCCCCGTATGAGAAGGACTCGGATCTTGCAATTTTGGCAAATCCGTACCGGGTAAACCCGTGATAGCTTGGACTGCCATCATCCCGACTGCATAGAGGTCACTGCTAAATTGCGGGTTGCCTTGAAATTGTTCGATCGGCATATAAGCCGGAGTTCCAGTAGCAATGGTGCGCGGAAATTCTGTATCGTACTCGCTGACGTGACTCGCAACTTCTTTAACCGAACCAAAGTCAATTAAAACTAATTTGCCGTCTGGTTTGCGGCGGATTAAGTTGGAGGGATTAACATCACGGTGAATCACTCCCTGAGAGTGTACGAAGGCGAGAACTTGTAACACTTCTTGCAACAGATCCAGCACTCGTTCTTCTCGCCAAGGTTGACCGGCCACAATTTCCCTATTTAGGGCGTGTCCGGGTACAAACTCTTCCACGAGGTAGAATTGATTGGCTTCTTCAAAATAAGCTAGTAAAAATGGAATTTGATCGTGTTTTCCCAGCTTTTCTAATATTTCTGCTTCTTGTTTAAATAAGCGATAAGCTGTTTTGAGAACTGTGGAAGTGTTGCTGGGAGGGCGCAGTTGTTTGACTACACATTGAGGATGGCCCGGCCGGCGAGTATCGACAGCTAAATAAGTTTGTCCAAAAGCTCCTGAACTGAGAATTTGCACTACGCGGTAACGCCTGTCTAACAGTTGACCAACCATGTTCATATCTATAATTGAGAATTGGTAACGGGGGGGTGGTAACGGGGAATTGGTAACGGGGAGTTGGTAACGGGAAGTTGGTAATTGGGAATTGGTAACTTGACCTTCTTCCTTCTTCCTTCTTCCTTCTGCCTTCTGCCTTTTTTCTTCTTTTTTTAACATCTGACTGATGATTAATAGCTTATTTAGGGTCGTTGATTTGCGCTTGTGCGTTTTGGAAACCATCGGCTCTTCCTTGTTCTAGAAACAAGGTTGCAGCTTTCTGAAAATCTTCGATCGCCCCAGCACGGTCTTTGAGTTGGCGGCGGACGAGGCCTCGGCTGTAAAAAGCGCTAGCATTGTTGGGGTTGAGCCGCAGTGAGTGAGCGAAATCCTCAACCGCTAAAGGGTAATTTTTTAGTTCTGAGTAAATAGTACCGCGATTGCTGTAAGCTACTGCATCGCTAGGATTGAGTCGAATTGCTTGAGTAAAATCTTCCACAGCCCCCTGCTTGTCTCCCGAAGCCGATCGAGCTAATCCTCGATTGCTGTATGCTTTGGGATTGTTGCCGTTGAGTCCGATCGTCAAACTGCAATCTTCGCTGGCCTTTTGAAATTGTTTTAAATTCAGATAAGCAATGCAGCGGTTGTTGTAAGCTGCTTCATCTTTTGGATCGAGGCGAATTCCTTCGGTGCAATCTGCAATCGCTTTGTCGTAGGTGGCCAAATTCAAGTAAGCGCTGCACCGATTGGTATAAGCATCAGCGAGATCTGGTTGCAATTCGATCGCCTTAGTATAATCTTCCATCGCTCCTTGATAATCTGCCAGATTAAACCGCGCTCGACCACGACTGTAGTATACGCCAGCTTGTTTGGGGGTAATTTGAAGGGCTTGAGTAAAATCTGCCATTGCTCCGGTTTTGTCGCCCGCAGCCGATCGAGCTAAACCGCGATTGCTGTAAGCTGTAGCATCGTTGGGACTGAGCCGAATTGCTTGAGTGTAGTCTTCAATTGCCGTGCGGTAGTCGCCCAAATCGTAGTAGGCTAAACCCCGCTGAGAGTATGCCTCACCGTCGCTGGGATTGAGTCGCACTACTTGGGTGAAATCTTCCACGGCTCCCCGCTTGTCCCCGATGTCGAGGCGGGCCATACCTCGATTGTAAAGAGCTTTGGTGTGGCTAGGATTGACTGTAATTGCTTGCGTGTAATCCTGTATTGCTTGCTCAGTTGCGCCCATGTCGTAGCGAGTGTTTGCCCGCTTGTAGTAAGTTTCCGCATCGCTGGCATTGAGGGCGATCGCTTGAGTATAATCGGCGATCGCGCCTGTTGTGTCACCTTGCTGCGCCTTGGTAACGCCGCGGGCCAACAATTCTTTTGACCTCGCCGGAGTTTGACTCTGCCAAAAGGAAATTATGAGCGCAGCCAAGATTAAAGCTGCCGCTGTTGCAGCCAATAGCAGGAGTTTGGTTTGGCTTTGTCTTCGCGGTTGACTCATAGCGTGCGTGATGATTGTGGCTGGCGGCGGCTCAACCTCCAATTTTACGGCGATTTGTTTGAGGTCTGCTAAAACTTCGGCGGCCTCCTGATAACGTTCCTCGCAGTCGGGGCGCACCATTCGATCGATAATATCTGCTAGGGCTGCCGAACAAGTTGCCCGGTTTCGCCAGAGAATTTCGTTGTTGTTGTTTTTTAAGGCACTCAGTTCGTTGGGTGAGAGTCCCGTGACGGCAAGCTGGGCGATCGTACCTAGAGCATAGATGTCGCTATTGTAACGGGGGTTGCCGCTTGATTGCTCGATCGGCACGTATAACTCCTGGGCCACCAAATCCTGTTTTTTTGCCTCATGCCGTTTAACAGAGTGCGGGGAAGTTTGCGACAACAAATGACAGTTAGCAAGTTCCGGGTTAATTTCTTTGTCTAAGCTAAAGTCCACCAATACAAATTTCCCGTCGGACTCGCGCCGGATCGCTCTGTCTGGTTGAATTCTGCGGTGAATGAAACCTTTCTCGTGTATGAACACCAAAATTTCTAATATTTCTGATAGCAGACAAATTACTTGGTCTTCATCCCAAGGTTCACCGGGTATTAGTTCTTTACTTAAAGGTGAGCCGGCAATAAATTCTTCAATTAAGTATAAACTTTGATTTTCCTCAAAATACGCCAATAATTCGGGAATTTTGTCGTGTTTACCCAGTTTTTCAATTATTTCTGCGTTTCTTTGAAATATAACTTTGACTAATTCGGGAGTTTGCGAACTTGTGCCGGGGAGTCGCATTTCTCTAACCGTGCATTGCGGATACCCGGGACGGTGAGTATCTGCTGCTAGATAAGTTTTTCCCACCTCACTTGAGTCTGTGACTTTAATGATGCGGTAACGTCTGTCTAGAAGTTGACCAATCATGCTTTGCCCTCTACCCTGTCAATTTTCCATTATCGCATGAAATCAGGATAGATCACTGTGGTGTCAAACTTTTAGCTATTGATTCGGGTGTGCCAAGCAGCCGAAGAAATTGCCAGTAGTAGGAATACAGGTGCTGGCAATTTAAAGGCTATCGCCCGGACTTTGAGCCTTATCTGAATTTGAGCAGTCCTGGACGCAGTGTTAAAAGTCGGGATGCAGTATTTCCGTAAAAACAACCAATTTCTGCGTCGAGGACTATAGCATTAAGATTAGTCCCAGTGTGCTGCCCGTATCCGTTGACTGTAGATGCAAACCCTGAACTTATAGTATAATTTAGTAACCGAGCCACCGATGACTTAAAATGAACGTACAACTGGTTGACTCCCTAATTCAAGTTATCTTATCTCTCTCCGCAGACGAGCAATTAGCGATTACGGACAAATTACTAGAAAACATCCCGTACCCTTCGACTCAGGAACTTATGCAGCTTGCTCAAAGCGGTGGCTGTTTTTACTTTTTGCATGACGAACCTGATATTTACACTATAGAAGATGGAGAACCTATTGCGTGAGACTAAAAAAAGTAAAAATTAGGCACTTGAATGCAATTAAATCATTCTGACTGAAACTAAAAATCTCAAATTATTGCTATATAAATATTCTTCCTTGTTCCTTGTTCCTTCTACTTAGAGTCATTAAAAATGTCTGAATCATTAACAAAAGGAGGAACGATCGCAGCGATCGCCACTGCCATAGTTCCCCAACAAGGCAGCGTCGGCATTGTGCGAGTTTCCGGTTCCGCAGCCTTGAAAATTGCCGAAACTCTGTTTCGCGCCCCAGGACGGCAAATTTGGGAGTCTCACCGCATTCTTTACGGCCACATCCGCCGCCCCAAAACTCAAGAATTAGTCGATGAAGCTTTGCTGCTAATCATGAAAGCGCCGCGTTCTTTTACTCGCGAAGATGTGGTGGAATTTCACTGTCACGGCGGCATTATGGCCGTGCAGCAAGTCTTGCAATTGTGTTTGGAACATGGGGCGAGATTGGCGCAACCGGGAGAGTTTTCGCTGCGGGCTTTTTTGAACGGGAGGCTTGATTTAACTCAAGCTGAAAGTATCTCAGATTTGGTGGGAGCAAAATCGCCCGCTGCTGCACAAAGTGCTTTGGCTGGTTTGCAAGGAAAATTAGCGCAGCCAATTCGCCAATTGAGAACAACTTGTTTGGACGTGCTTGCAGAAATTGAGGCGAGAATTGATTTTGAGGAAGATTTGCCGCCTTTAGATGAAGCTAAAACATCTTTGGAAATAAATCATGTTTTGGAGGAATTGTCAACAATTTTGGCAACCGCAGATCGCGGAGAATTGTTGAGAAGTGGTTTGAAAGTAGCGATTGTTGGGCGGCCGAATGTGGGAAAATCGAGTTTGTTGAATGCGTGGAGTAAGAGCGATCGGGCGATCGTCACGGATTTACCAGGTACGACGCGGGATGTGGTAGAGTCGCAGCTAGTTGTGGGCGGCATTCCGGTGCAGGTGCTCGATACTGCGGGCATTCGAGAAACCGAAGACAAGGTAGAAAAAATTGGCGTTGAGCGATCGCGCGCAGCAGCAAAACAAGCCGATTTAGTGTTGTTGACAATTGATGCGGAATCGGGTTGGACAGAGGGCGATTCGGAAATTTACGAACAAGTAAAGCACCGTCAGCTAATTATAATTATCAACAAAATCGACCTAGTAAAAACCATCCCCGAATTACCTTTTTCCTCTGAAATTCACCGTATAGTTACCACAGCGGCCGCCATCGATCGAGGCATACAAGACTTAGAAACAGCAATTTTAGATGCCGTCAGCGGGGGGAATTTGCAAGCAGCAAACTCAGACTTAGCAATCAACCAGCGGCAAGCAGCAGCGTTAACTAAAGCTAAAATTTCTCTGGAACAATGCACGGATACTATGAGCAATAAATTGCCTTTAGATTTCTGGACAATAGATTTGCGCGGTGCAATTCAAGCATTGGGGGAAGTTACGGGGGAAGAAGTGACAGAATCAGTGCTCGACAGAATATTTAGCAGATTTTGCATTGGCAAATAGCAATAGGAAAAGAGTAAATTAAATAGGTAAGCTGTCTCGCATTTAAGTTGTATTTTTAGGGCGGGCGGGACGCCCAACCCCTACTCCCCACAAGAATTTCACTCTTTGGGGAACACCGAATTTCACTCTTTGTGGAACAGGCATCTTGCCTGTTCTTGAGAATGGTGTAAGATGTTAATTTCATCAAACTTGACTGTAAAATTTAGATGCGCCTGGGCTTAGTGAAGCAATACTACTGACCAATAACAACTAACTAATTCTTACGATCGAGGTCTTCCGAGACTTGTAATATAAAGCACAGCTTCACCCGCAGGAATACCGAGAACGTCATTGACACGATCGTCAAAAAAGCCCCCGATACCGCTGACACCCAAACGCAGTTGCATAGCTGCTAAATTCAACCGCTGGCCCAAATGACCCGCGTCCATGTGCAAATAGCGGTAAACTCGATCGCCATATTTTGCTACAGCCCTGTTCAAATCCGCCGTGTGAAACAACAGCGCCCCCGCATCTCTGCCCAAGTCTTGCCCCAAGCACAAAAAATGCAACTCCCTGCGGAAATTTTTAAACCGAATTTGCCGCAATTCTTGAGCTTTCGGAGCGTAATAGTAACAGCCTTCTTCTAACCCATTCACTCCCGAAACAGCAATAAAAGTCTCGATCAAACTTAGATCGAAATAGTCGGGATCACCGTCTAATCCTTGGTCGATATAGTGCTGGGGCTGGTAAGTAAAATCGAGCATAGCTAGCAGTTCGCCCAAGCTCAAAGAAGCACCTGTATAAGCACGGGTCGAACGCCTTTTGAGCATAGTGTTTTCTAAAGTTTCCAGGTTCACGCCCCAAGGAATCGAAGGAGTGACTGTCGAAACTTTAGTACAAAATGGAAAATTGTATTTATCCTCTAGTTCCCCTTCACTTTCATCAATTTTCCAGCCGTCCACTGTGGTGGGATCTGATTCTAAATGTGTGGCTTTGTGGAGGTATTTTAACAATTGACCTTCGGAAATTTGCGGGTAATCAGTGGTGGTGTTTCCGGGCAAAGCGGTTTTAAATTTAGGCAAGTTTTGGTCAATGTCTAGCAAGTCGGCTAAAGCAACTACACAAATAGCTCCTTCTTGCTCCGAGTCGATGTATAGTAATTCATTGACAGCTTCGTCGGCGAATCCTCCAATCAGGTGAGGTCGGTAATCGTTGACGGCGCAAGCTAACTCGATATTGCTCAATAAATGGCCGGTGTCTAGAAAAATTCGCCGATAAGCTCGGTCTTCGTAACGCCAAGAAGAACGGAAAAAAACCGTGGTAATGGCGATCGCCAATTGGGTGTTTTCTAGCGCTGGCGACTGGAAACAAGCTGCTTGCAATGTCGGCCAAACTTGACTGTCCCAAAAATGAACCAGTGAATGAGTTCTGGACTGATAGTTGTAGAGTCCGGCCGGCAACTGGGCAGTGCCACGGGAGATTAAATAAACCTCTGCTGGGTAGAGTCCACCCGCCGACGGTGCTGATCGCAAATACAGGTAGCTGTCGTCTACCGTCTGCACTTTCGCCGTCAACCCGTAGCTGCACAGCAACAAGCTCGATAACCGATGCCACCAAGCGGCATCGGGATCGGCATCGGCATCCTCCGAGGGGTCTTTTAGATAAGGCTTGAGGTCAAAATACGCTCCAATTTTATATTCTTTGAAAGGCACAGGTTGCTCTGTCCAATCTAGCTGTTTGCTTTTGGCGGCAATGGTTTCAGGGTCGTATTTTGTCCGTTCGTGGTAGTGCTGAGCAATGGAGAGAGGAAGTTCTGGCATATTTCAGTAGAGGATTCGCTTTGGTTTCTCGATCGATCTTGACATTACTAACCGCTTATTGGTCGAGCAAGGCAGAAATTTACAAATATAAAAAAAATCTTAGAAAAAATGCGACTGTTGTTACACAAGCTTAACATAATAAGAGACCTAAGTATAAATACGCAGAATAATAACCATTAATTACAGTTATGGATTGGCTGCAGTAGCTGTCGTCATGAGGAGTGAAAATGCAAAAGCTAAGCGCTGAGGAATTGCTTGCTCAGTATGCTGAGGGCCAGCGAAACTTTAACGCCGTTGACTTAAGTGAAAATAACTTGTTTCAAGCAGATTTGACAGAAATAAATCTTTCTGGTAGCGTTCTGAGGCGAGCTTATTTGCCCTACGGAAATTTGACGCAAGCCAATCTTTATAAAACTGATTTGCAAGAGGCTGAATTGGGCGACATTCAACTTTATCAAGCTAACTTGTCGGAAGCAAGTTTATCAAGAGCAAATTTATCAAGAGCAAATTTGCGTCACGCCAATTTGCAAGGTGCTAATTTGCAGAAAGCCAATTTGCAAGGTGCGGATTTGTACAATGCAGATTTGACGAATGCCGATTTGAGATATGCGGATTTGAGCCGAGCTAATTTGGAGAAAGCAAAGTTAACCAAGGCTCAATTAGCGGGCTGCAACTTATTTCGATCGCGCTTGGTTGATTTGTCGGAAGCGGAGTGCGATCGCACTACTATCGGGCCCGAAGGCTATTGAGGATTTGCAGCGGCTAGTCTAGGGCGTAGGGCGATCGGCTTAAAAGGTCGTGAAGCGTAGCTATCCCGTAGGGAATCGCCCTTTTTAAAATTTCTTAACATTTCTCGACACAGCGGAAAATGTGAGTTACAGTCGTAGAGAACTTATCGGTCAGCAACATTGACAATAAATAACACATTTTTCTAGCGCAAAACAGGCGAAAATGTATGAATTCTCCCGATAAAAAAGCCCGAGAACTCCGGCACAAAGAACAAGAACTACGGAAGCGCGAACAAGAACTTCGGCTCCGCGAACTAGAAGCCGAAATCGACCGCTCAGTACCCGAACATCTAACTAGCAAGTACCAAGAACCAGACAGCCAAGTTAACGGCAAACTCCAACAGTGGCGCCGAAAAATTATAGCAGCCGCTCAATTTACAGGCATTGTCATTGCTGTTATCGTTGCAGTTCGCATAGCATCTTGGCTGGCCGCCGCGCTGATAGTGGGAGGCATTGCTTTGATAGCTTACAAAATGTTTATTGAAGAAGACAAAAGTTGAAAAGCTCAAGCAGGAAACTATCAGGAAACACCCATGAACCTTAAAGTAGAAACTAGCAACTTTCTCAACGATTTAGAGCGAGTAGCCGCCGTCCGCCGAGAAATTGCCGCTCGCCTCAGCAACATCGCCACAGCCATCAACCAATCAGAATTAGCAGGAGGAGAAGCATCGGGAAAACTCGGTTTAGAAACAGACAACGCCGACATTGATGTCGCCAGTAAAAACTTGCGCCAAGGAGTCTTTCGCCTGCTAGTGCTAGGCGACATGAAACGCGGAAAAAGCACTTTTCTCAATGCCTTAATCGGCGAAAACTTACTGCCCAGCGATGTAAATCCCTGTACAGCTTTGCTGACGATTTTGCGCTATGGTTCCGAAAAAAAAGTCACCGTTTATTTCAATGACGGCAAAAGCCCAAAACAGCTAGATTTTAAAAGTTTTAAACAGAACTACACAATTGACCCCGCTGAGGCAAAACGCTTAGAAGAAGAAAAGAAACCAGCATTTCCCGATATCGACTGCGCCGTAGTAGAATATCCCTTACCTTTGCTCGAAAAAGGCATAGAAATAGTAGACAGTCCCGGACTGAACGATACCGAAGCCCGCAATGAATTATCTCTCGGTTACATCAACAACTGCCACGCTATTTTGTTTGTACTCAGGGCAACTCAGCCTTGCACAATGGGTGAAAGACGCTATCTAGAAAATTACATCAAAGGTCGCGGTTTGAGCATTTTTTTCCTGATCAATGCTTGGGATCAGGTGCAGGAAAGCTTGATTGATCCGGATGATCCTGAAGAATTAGCAGAAGCAGAAGGGAAACTGCGGCGGGTTTTTCAAGCTAATTTGGCTGAATATTGTTTAACAGAAGGACACGATATTTACGACGAGCGAGTGTTTGCAATTACCTCAATTAAGGCGCTCAGGTTGCGGATGAAAAACCCGGATGCGGATTTGGCAGGAACTGGTTTTCCCGAGTTTATGGCGGCACTAAATACGTTTTTGACGCAGGAAAGGGCGATTTCGGAATTGCGTCCGGCGAGAACTTTGGCGCGTCAAATTTCGGCTCGTGTCCGCGAAGCTGTTGGGCGCCGCTTACCATTACTCGATCGCGATGTCAATGAATTGAAGGAAAAGATTAATTCAGTTGAGCCGGAGTTTAAAAAGCTGACTCACATTCGCGATGAGTTTCAACAAGAAATTATCGAAGTTAGAGATAGTAAATCGCGGGCGATCGCAGATTCTTTCCGCGCCTACGTTCTTAACTTAGAAAATACCTTTGAAACAGATTTCTTACGGTATCAACCAGAGCTGAGATTTCTGGATTTCTTCAGCCAAGGCAAGCGAGAAGCCTTTGAAGCATCGCTCAAACGAGCATTCGAGCAGTACATAAACGACAAACTAGCAGCTTGGACTCTCACAGCAGAACAAGAGATGAATTCAGCATTTTCGCAACTCTCACAAAGTGCGGCAAATTACGGAGCATCTTACACGAAAGTGACTGAAAAAATTACAGAAAAACTGACTGGGCAAAAAATACCAGCAGCAGTCAGCAACTCAAACGAAGATAACTCGCCCGCTTGGGCAAAATGGGCGATGGGATTGTTCTCGTTAACGACCGGAAATCTGGCGGGCGTAGCAATGGCAGGAGCGGGTTTTGATTGGAAAAATATCCTGCTCAACTTAATTACTGTGTTAAGCGTTAGTACGATTCTTGCTAGTTTTACGGGGATTGTTTTGGGGCCGCTGTACTTGGCGTTGTTGGGAATGGGTGTTGGGGTTTTGCAAGCAGACGGAGCTCATAAACAGTTGGTGAAAGCCGCGAAAAAAGAGCTAGTGAAATATCTGCCGCAGGTGGCTCAAGAGCAGTGGCAGCCGATTCACGATGCTGTGAAAGAGTGTTTTGATGTTTACGGGCGAGAAGTGGGCGATCGCATGAATGCTGATATTACTTCTCGGAAATCTGAGTTGGATAATTTGCTTGAACAAAAGGAATCTCGCGAGATTAATTGTCAGGCTGAATCGCAGCGGTTGAAAAAATTGGAGGCTGATGTTTCTGCCGAGTCGCAGAGTATTGAATCACTATATCAAGGTTTTCTAGCATCCGCTTGAAATAAAACAACAATATGCAACGACCCGAAATTTATCAAGACCTGACCGACTATCTCAAATCAGCACTCGGTATTCTCGAACTTGACAAAAACTCCCAACTGTATCGAGATACCACCTCAATCTGCGACTATCTCGCCAAACCAACTTTTCAAATTGCTGTCTTTGGCCCGTTTAATTACGGCAAGTCAACTTTGCTCAATGCTTTGGTGGGAAATCGTGCTTTGCCGATCGACCTAGTGCCCACTACAGGTGCTGCTATTTATGTCAACTACGGCGAGGAATTGTACGCAAAAATTACCCTGAAAGACGGCACGGAAATTAGCGAACCGGGGACTGATGTGTTGAAACGGTACGCCATCCTTGACGACGCGAGACAAATGCGGGATGATGTGGCGGCCGTGAATGTTTACTGTCCCCATCCATTCCTGCAAACCGGTGTGGAATTGCTGGATTTGCCGGGAACCAATGACCGGGAAGAACAGGATAATTTAGTAAGAGATAAATTGCTAACGGCTGATTTGGTTGTGCAGGTTTTAGATGCTCGGAAATTGATGACTTTAGGCGAACGGGAGAACTTGAGAGATTGGTTGAGCGATCGCAACATCAACACTGTAGTCTTTGTTGCCAATTTTCTCAATCTACTCGAACCAGACGACCAAAAACAAGTTTACAATCGCTTGTTGTTTGTTGCCGAAAGTTTTCGCTCCAATTTGCCGAACAATATCAGCAATATCTACCGCGTCGATGCTTTGCCGGCTTTGAGGGCGAGGCTGAAAGGAGATGTGGCCGCAGCCCAAACTACAGGAATTGCCAGCTTTGAATCGGCTTTGCAAAGTATTGTGGCAGATCAACAGGAACAACTAGCAGTTAAGTTGCCCAGAATAGAAGCTATAGCTACTAAAATTTGCCACTCTCTCCGAGCCAAAGCTGAAACTGTCACCGCAGAAATAGCCACAGCTCAAAAAAAGCACAAAGACAAAATTGAAATCAAACAAAAAGCAGAAAAACTGATATCAAAAGGCTTTCAAGCCAGCGTTTCCGACTTCGAGATTTGGCTTTACCAGCCCACACTTTTGCAGCGGTATCAATCGGAAATGGCGCTGTCGCTCCAGGAAGGGAGTTTTGATGCGTGGAAGCTAAAATTTCAGCGAGAGGCGTTACATCAGCAGCAAACCATCGCAGAATGGGTAAATAAAGCTTGCGAATTCTTTGAGAAAGAACAGCCGATCGCACTTTTGATTTCGTTTCCTCCATCCCCACAAGTCAGCTTACCGGAACCGCCGCCACCTCCAGCTCAAAAGTCGATCGACAACGAAGTGACTCCAGTGGCGATCGCCACCGGCTTAGGTTGGCTATTGGGCGGGCCTGTGGGAGCTGCAGTAGTCGGCGGTGCTAGCTATATTTTGAATAAAAGAACTGGGAATGAAAAGCCGCCTGAATCGTCAGAAGCTTATCTAAATCAAGTAACGGAAATTTGCAGCGAGGCTGCTAAAAACTATCTCGCTCGCTTCAGTACCGATACTTTTTCCATGCTGCAACACTACAAGGAAATCGCCGGAAAAGTTATCTGTTTTCAAGACAGCAAAGAACCGCTACAAACCAATATTCAGCAATACCAGATCCAGTTAATCAATAATTTGTTAGAAAATATTGAATCCTGCCTTCAAATGACCAAATCTGTAATTAACGGCAAATGATCCGAACCGACATTGCGGCCAGTACGAATCTTCAACACACCAATTTCTTTGCTGACTAGAAAGTGATCGATCGGAATATAAGCCAGCGGCATAAAAGTCGGCCAAGTCGGTAAAATGCCAAAGGGGAGCATCCCACTTTGGCGATCAGTATAAATACTCAGGCAATTGTCTGGCTAAGCTGATGGCATAATAGAAAG
>NZ_JAUBSB010000058.1:0-37004 GCF_036702135.1 Microcoleus sp. LAD1_D3
TTTTCATATCACCTTGAAAAAGGTGAAATAGAATATTTGAATGCTAGCTGGGACGAAGCTTTATCAACTTTTGATGAATCCCTTGAGCATATCAATAGTTTGTTGGATCGGTGTAAAGTCAATGAATATAAAGTGACGTTATATCGAATGAAAAATGATTTGGAATCCTCCTTATATCTGGGAGTACAGACACTCGATTTATTGGGAATCAACTTGAAAGCTTTTCCTGAAGAAGATGAACTTATAGCAGAAGTGAATCATGCTAATGAGACAATTGCTGCCAGGAAAATTGAAAATTTTATAGACCTTCCTGAAATGCAAGACCCTGAAAAACTGGCTGCTATGGTACTCCTCAGAGAATGTGTACCTCCATCTTACTTTTTAGGGTCTAGATTGCTGTTCATACTAGGCATCAAAATGATTGAGCTATCGCTCACTTATGGGAACAATCCTCACTCTTCAGTTGGGTATGTATATTATTCGTTAACACTTGCCTTTGTAGCGCAAGATTTTGAAGCCGCCTATAAATTTGGAAGTTTAGCCTTGAGATTGAACGATGACAAGTATCAAATGAAGCGTTATGAAGCATTAATTTTAAATATGTGGGGAGGATTTGTTTCCCATTACACTGAACATCTCGATCGCTCTAAAGAACATTTAATGAGAGGTTATTATAGCGGTGTAGAAAACGGTGCCTATCAATGGGCAGGATATTGTGCAATAAACTTTTTGTTTATGTGTTTTTGGGGGACTGATTCGTTAAAAGAATTATCCGAAAAAATTGATAAGATTATACCCGGCTTGAAAAAAGTCGATCCAAACATGGTGCAATATTATTATGCAATTAAAGCGACAATTTATAATTTGACTGAACCCGTTGAGGATTGGAGTGTTCTTGATGAATCCTTATGGCCGAATGCCAAGGAGATCATTAAGTCTTGCCTTGAAAAAAATGATTTATTCACGGTATTTTTAGAATTAGCCTGTAAATTGTCTTTAGCCAACTGGTATTCAGATTCCGAGAAAGCGATAGACTATGCTAACTCGGCCGAAAAATATTTGATAGGCGCGACGGGGATTTTTATTAATCCGGCTTTCCATTTTCATCAATGTCTAGCCTTATCAGTTGGGTATGACTATGCTGATGGTGAAAAACAGGCACAGTACGTGGAGAAGATTAAATCGAATCTTGAGAAATTCAAACTCTGGAGTAAACATTGTCCGAGTACCTACCTTCATCAACGTCTGCTAATCGAAGCTGAGTTGGCGCGAATTACAGGCAATGCCCTGGAAGCGCAGGATTTGTATGACCAAGCGATCGAGTCAGCCCGAGAAAATAAATTTTTGCAGAATGAAGCGCTAGCATCGGAACTAGCAGCTAAGTTTTGGTTAGGTAAAGGTAAAGAGAAGATTGCTAAAGTCTACATGAGTGAAGCCCACTATGGCTACCAACGCTGGGGCGCAACAGCTAAAGTTAACGATTTAGATACGCGCTATCCTCAGTTATTACAAAGAAAGCCCTCGAACAGGGGAACACTTAGCACAACAATATCCATGCCGCCTACCACAACAGGAAGGAGCACTTCTTCTGATCTGGATTTGACCACAGTCCTGAAAGCTTCACAAACCCTATCCGAGGAAATTGTGCTAGATAAATTACTGGCGAAATTAATGCAGATTATTATTGAGAATGCCGGAGCGCAAAAGGGCTTTTTGATTCTGGAAACTAAGGGGAAATTGCTAATTGAAGCTGAAGGCTCTGTGGATAAAGATGGCGTGACTGTGTTGCAGTCAATCCCTATCAAGTCTGTAGGGGAACCTGGGGATAAACTTTTAATTTCTCATATAATTGTTAACTATGTAGCTCGCACGCGGGAAAGTGTAGTCTTGAGCGATGCTGCTAATGACCCTCAATTTGCTAATTCCCCCTACATCAGAGTACATAAGCCTAAATCAATTTTGTGCTTCCCTCTCCAACATCAAGGTAAACTGGCAGGAATTATCTATTTAGAAAATAATCTAACCACAGAGGCTTTTACTTCCGATCGCGTAGAACTCTTAAATCTGCTTTCCTCTCAGGCAGCAATTTCCATTGAAAATGCCCGTTTCTACAATAATCTCACCGAACTCAACCAAGCTTTTGAGCGCTTTGTCCCCCGTCAATTCCTCCAATTCTTGGATAAAGAAAGTATTATTGATGTTAAAGTAGGCGACCAAGTTCAACAGGAGATGTCGGTACTCTTTTCCGATATTCGTGACTTCACAACTTTATCGGAAAGTATGACCCCTCAAGACAATTTCACATTTATTAATTCCTATTTGTCTCACATGGAGCCAGCTATTACTGAAAATCAAGGATTTATTGATAAATATATTGGCGATGCAATTATGGCTCTATTTAGTGGTGAGGCAGATAATGCAGTGAAAGCAGGAATTGATATGCTGCACCGTCTTACCGAATATAATCAACATCGCACCGCTTCTGGATACGTGCCGATTAAGATTGGCATTGGCATCAATACAGGTTCTTTAATACTCGGTATGGTTGGGGGAAGAAACCGGATGGATAGCACGGTGATTAGCGATGCAGTGAATTTAGCCTCGCGGATAGAAAGCTTGACTAAACAATATGGGATTTCGATGTTAATTAGTCACCACACTTTCCAGTCTTTGCAAGATTCTAACCAGTATGCTATCCGTCTTATCGATCGCGTAAAAGTTAAGGGAAAATCAAAAGCGGTATCGATGTTTGAAGTTTTCGATGCCGATCCGCCTGAGACTTATGAGGGCAAGGTAGCCACGAGAACGCTATTTGAAGAAGCTTTGATACTCTACCATTTGCAAAAGCTTAGAGATGCTGAGCGATTATTTGCTGAGTGCCTGCGCCGCAATCCTACAGATAAAGCAGCTCACATTTATCAACAGCGCTGCACTCAACCCGATCGGGACTAAGGATGCGTTAGCTCAAATCTTGAAGTCGGGGTTTGAGTAGCAATCGAGGCGTTGCTTAATCATGGTATGAAAAAAATAAGTTGAAAATCCCCAAGCTTTGTGGATACTGGTTTCCATGACTGGCATATTTAGCCTTTCATACCATAAATCAGCAACGCCGGGAATTTTCCACTGCGCTTTTGAAGAGATATCGCAGGAGTCACCCAGTTTTCTGCACATTCCAAAAATAAATCATATCAAACCCAATTGATGACACAGGATTTGATATGAAGCGAATTCTATTAGCCAGGATTTGGTATAACGCAGTTTCTACAATTTGTCGATCGACCTTTTGGCTTTATCTGCCAGATTTTTTACCGCATTTTTAGCATCTTCTGCTGCGTGGCGGGCGGCGGCTTCCGCTTGTTTGGCTTTGCCTTCAACCTGGTCTTTTCTGTTGCCGGTGATACTACCGAAAATTTCCTGAGCTTTGCCTTCTAAATTTTTGCCGATCGCCTTAGCTCTGTCTTCTGCACTCATAATAAGCTCCGTTTGGCAAGTTGCTATAGTAACATTGTAAAATTAACTCGGCTGCAATTGCCTTTAACTTCATATTAATTTATATTCTGCTTGACCTCGGTCTTCTTCTGATGATTTACTTCCGGCAAACTCCTCACTCAAAAAGCCAAGGATTTTTTTTGACAACTGTATACATCCGCAAAATTCGTCCTAAAAAACTATTTCAAACTCGCCGCAGCAACTTTAATCGGTTCGAGCAATTCTAACGGCAAATGCAGCATATTCAATTGGGTGCTATCTGCTGCTTTCCTTTCAGGATCGGGGCCGTGATAATCGCTGCCCCCAGTTGCCAGCAAACCGTAATGAAGACACAAATCTTTCAACTTTGGGATTTGGCTGGAACTGTGGCTGGGATGGTATACTTCAACTCCCATTAAACCAGCATCTACTAATTCTTTTAAGACTTCCTCAACAGCGCCGCCGCGAAATAAATAAGGGTGAGCCCAAACTGGTACTGCGCCGCAACTCTTCAGTAAATCAATGCCTTCGACGATCGAGAATTTCTCGTAATGAACATAAGCCGGGCCGTCATCTCCCAGCCAGCGATCGAATGCTTCCCGCGATGATTTGGCGTGACCGGCTTTTACAAGTGCAGAGGCAATGTGAGGCCTTCCCGGTGCCATTCCTGGGGATGTTTTTGGCAGTTCGATCGCGTATCCCATTGCTGCTAATTTTTCGACCATTTCCTGCGATCGGCGAAACCTTCCTTGCAGGCGATCGTTCAAAGGAACGCGCAACTTATTTGCATCGGGATAAAAACCTAAAATGTGCAGCGATCGGCCGTTGTGAACGGTGCTGAGTTCGAGTCCGGGGACTATTTCAATACCGTGCAAAGCAGCGGCGGCGAAAGCTTCATCCCAACCCGACATCGTATCGTGATCCGTGACAGCCAAGGCGCGAACCCCCGAAGACGCGGCGGCGGCTACGAGTTCGGCAGGGGTGAGAGTGCCGTCGGAATAAGTAGTGTGACAGTGGAGTTCTAGCATTTTTTATGGTAAGTCAAAGTCTGCGAAATCTGCAATTATTCCCCTCACTCACGCGACATATACCGTCCCTGCGATCGACAAGTTTTTGGGTAGTTTCAATCTGCTAGCTGTAATAAGTTGTCGCGCCTTTAATTGAGACATTTATGTTTATTAAAAGCTTGCGTGGGGTGGGCATCTTGCCCGCCTTTTCAGTTGAACTTAGATGCAGAACACCTTAGCTATTTCTTGATTTCTCGCATTGGATGAAGGACACCCTCTGGCAATTTGGAAGGAATCGGCGATATTTCAATACTTTGTATGTTGTGAACTGGGATAACTACCAGTTTATCTGCCAATTCGAGAATTATCGGGTCTGCTGTCAACATTTTGTGCAGGCGAGTGCCTAAAGTTGCTTGCTCTCCTACTGTTCCCTCTGGCGCAATGAACTGGAAGTGTTGCTGTTTGCCGTTGGTATAGTGGATTATGAGATCGATTATTCTTTCTTGGTTGGTTGGTTGCATAATTTTTTTTCCCTAACAGTCGATCGGGACTTCGCAAAATTAACAATAAATCAAAACTGGCGATCGCACCAGCGTTGGAAAGATTGTGACCAAACTGGGCTGTCGGTATGAAAGTCCGGTTACTGTTAATTTTATCACAAAAACTGTACGGAAACTCGCCAACTTACCCAGTATACAATTGGCAGTCGCGCTGTCTTTGCTCCTCAATGCGCGAGAGCCTTCGCCAACAATATTTGGTCGATCGGGCTTTCTTCTATGCCAGTTGGCAAAGTGGCTCAATTTAGCCTCTGTAGCGACTTGACTCAAAGCGGTCTCAAGTCATACAGCAGTTGCATTTGAGCGCTTTGGCTGTCAAGGTTTTTCGAGGTGGGAACTGTGGAGGTTAGGATAGTGGCATTCTGCTTTCACTGCCGTAGAGGATTTTTTTATAAATTAATAACATAACATTCAGGTACAGCTTATGAAATCCACACTTTGTTTTCCCGAAACTTCTCTTCACTCTAACGCAGTCACTGTTAATAATAAGGCTATTGACTCTTGTATCCTTACAGCTTGGATTGACTTAGTAGGAGGAGATTTTGAGAGCTTGGGAGGAGATGATTGGCTTCCCTTGTGCGGCGACATTGATGACGGCGAAATTTACCGGGAATGGTTTTTTTGGCAAGACAGCGAAGTGACTCAAGAGTGGGAAGCTTACGATCCCATTACTAATTATCGAGTTGTGGCATCTAGCCGAGAAATGCTGATTTCTAAAATTGACCAAATAGAAGATGCCCGAAAAGTTTAGCTGTTCGGGACAACGTTAAATCTTGATGATCAACTTTAAGATGAATTCTGTAAACCCACCCGGTTTCTTTGCCTAAAGGCATTAAATAAACCGGGTTTATAAGACCACCACTCTAGGTTTGGGTTTAGTTTCACGGGCAAAACCTAATAATTTATGTCGCTACTGCTTTTTGTTTTTCTCGTTCTAGCTTGCGCTGCTTCAAGGCTTCAAGATTTTGTTTAATCGTGTCGATCGCAAATCCAGCCCCCTGCTGTTGATATAATTCGCTGGCACGGATCAAATCTGCAACAGCCTCGTCATCCGATCGCAAATTTGCAAAAGCCAATGCACGATTGTGGTAAGCTTCTGCCAAAGTTGAAACTTGTTCTACAGCGCTGGTAAATTTATCTTTGGCTTTGCGGTACTTTCCTGACTGATAAGCCTCAATTCCTTGTTGAAAATAAACGGAAGCTTTACTGCCGCTGTCGGTATCAGGAAATTCTGGGTAAGTTAAAATTGGTTCTTTAAAGAGTACAGAAATGCTGCCCTTGCCGAAATAAGCCCAAGTCATTGTTCCAAACCCAATCCCCAGCACGAGGGCAATAATGACAGACAGAGCAATAAAATTGGTGAGTTCCATAGAGCAATATTTGTTGTATTATAATATGATAAGTTAATTCCTAACTTCTGCAACAATGGCTGCGCGGATTGACCTCAACTGGAAATGGTTTTTCGGATCGCTAGCTTTAGTATTGTCGATCGGCTTAATTACTGCAACTGCAAGTTCTGACGCAGCAACCAACGCGCAAACTCAAGCAGGGTGGCAATTGTTGCAGCGGGGTGAGACGGGGTTGGTGGTAGCAATGCGACACGCGATCGCCCCAGGCACCGGCGATCCTGCTAACTTTAAGTTGGGTGACTGTTCCACCCAGCGCAATTTATCAGCACAGGGAAGAACCCAAGCCAAGCAAATTGGAGCCGAATTTCGCAACCGCAACATCAAAGTTGCCAGAGTTTTATCGAGTCAGTGGTGTAGGTGTTTGGAAACAGCAAAACTGATAAATATAGGCAAAGTCGAACCGTTCCCAGCACTTAACTCGTTCTTTAGCGACAGCAGCAAAGAAGCCAAACAAACAGCAGCAACTCGCAAATTAATTGTTGACAACCGCAACACAAAAGGCGCGATTATTCTGGTAACGCATCAAGTAAATATTACCGCGATTACTGATATTGTACCGCAAAGCGGCGAAGCTGTGATTCTCAAAAGCGATCGACAAGGTAAAATCCAAATACTCGGACGAATTGGAGGATTTTAAAGAGATAGAAAGTTATAATATTACCAATTCCCCATTACTAATTCCCCATTAGCAATTTATATGAGTTTCCAATACAGCGCCGCCCTAGTTACTTTAGCAGACCTTGATAAGGAAGTTCTCGTTAAATTTTACACAAAATTTCTAGACATAGAACCCAACCCTTATATTCCTAATACTTATGCCGAATTTCAACTGCCCGGCTTAAGACTCGGCATCTTCAAACTCAAAGATTCCCACAAATCGGAATTTGCAAATCGAGCCAAAACAGGCATCAGTTTGTGTTTGGAAGTCAGCGATATCGAAACTGCGATCGCCCGAATTTGGGCTTTAGGTTATCCGCCCAGCGGAGAAATTATCAAAGCTTCTCACGGTCTAGAAATCTATGCCTTCGATCCGGCAGGCAACCGCATAATTTTACATCAATCCCATGAGAATGTAGGATGATGGCTAATGATTTGTGAACTCTCGACTTTCCTTCGCGTCATAAGCGTCTTCGCGGTTCGTTCAAAAAAATATCTAGTTCACAACCCGCTGAGGATTGCTATATAAGTTATGCAATTGCTTCACCACCTTCGCAATCACATTGTCAAACCCGCCTCTACAACTCAAAACGGCCTTAACTACCTAATTAGTTCAGCAAAACTATAAAAACTGATAATTAATAACAGCAATGCTGTCAGGTGAGTTAGCTGAAATTGAGGCTGCGGGCCGATCGATTCCCGCACCAAAATTGAAAAAGACGAACCAATTATATAACTCAGAGACAGCGTTAAATATTGCCACTGCAATGTTACACTCCACAGCCCGAGCAAAATCATCGCTAAAGTCAACATCACCAACTCAACAAAGCGAGGCGGATTGTGCTGAGTAGACAGAATCAAAGTGTCCAACCAATATTGCCAAGGTCTCATGTGTTAGCGATCGAGCTTTTAGATTTAGCCTTATAGCTTAACCTACGATCGCCATTCAGTTTGTTGCTGCAAACACCTTAAAGCCTCCGCAGTCTCAACCTGCGGAAATTGCCCATAAAAGCGACTGACACTGTAAAAAGGGTGAGGAGTCTCCAAGACGATCACCTTATCAGCCATCTGGGCCAAAAATCCCATCAAATCTACCGGGGCGACAGGCGCGCAAATCCACAAAGCGGCCGGTTGCTGCGACTGCAAAGCCTTAGCCGCCACAGCCATCGTCATCCCCGTAGCAATGCCGTCATCTACCAAAATCGCCAAAGCCCCCCCCGCGCTGACATTGGGGCGTCCCGCAGATAAATCCGCCAGCAGAGATTGAGCATTATTTTGAGCCACGGGCAGCGCTAATTTTTGCAAACGCAAATTGTGCTGCTTTTGCTTTTGCCAGAGAACGTGGCCGTCAGCAGTTGCAGCCCCGATCGCCAATTCTAAATTATCTGGGCGAGTAATTTTCTTGGCAACAACCACATCCAAAGGACAGCCCAAGCGACGCGCAATCGGCACAGCAACGGGCAAACCCCCGCGCGGCAAGGCGTAAACAATCGGTTTCACCGCCTTCTGTGTCATTAAATTCAACTTGCCGAACTCGTCCACAACTGCCTCGGCCAGTTTTTCGCCTGCATCGGCGCGATCGTCAAAAAACGGGTTAGAGAACATATTTTTGCCTGTACGAGCTCAACGAAATAATGTGAGACTTGCGAGTATTAATTTGAGATTGTGCGATCGACAGCATCCTATACAAGCTTCTAGCCAAACTCAAATCACCAAACCCGATCTAAACTATAAACTCTAGACTCAAAAAAATCTCCCTAATTGTAAAATTTATGTCCAGCGACTTGCAACTGAGCCTTTTTGACAACAATCAAAGTGCCACTTTCCAAACTGACTCAATACCAGCAAATGCCAAAATTCCCATTCCTCCGGGCACTTATCAAAATATGGAACAAATTGGCGAGCACTGCAACCGCTGTCACCGCTGCGAATTAGGCAATACGCGCACTCACGCCGTCATCGGGCGCGGCAATCCTCAAGCCTCAATTTTGATTGTGGGAGAAGCGCCCGGACAAAACGAAGACGAAACCGGATTGCCCTTCGTCGGGCGATCGGGCAAACTGTTAGATAAGATTTTAGAATCCGTGGGATTGAGTGCAGAAACCGACGTATTTATTGCCAACGTCATCAAATGTCGCCCTCCCAACAACCGCCCTCCGACAGCAAAAGAAATCGAAGCTTGCAAACCTTACTTGCTCGAACAAATTCGCATCTTAGACCCCAAAATTATTTTATTAACTGGTGCAACAGCCCTCAAAGGTTTGCTAAGCGACAAGCGGCCCATTAGTAAAATCAGAGGTCAATGGATTGAATGGGAAAATCGTTTGTGTATGCCAATTTTCCACCCGTCGTACTTGCTGCGAAACCCCTCCCGCGAACCGGAAACTCCGAAATGGTTTATGTGGCAAGATATGCAAGCTATCAAGGCTAAATTGGATGAATTAAAATAGTAATTGTCATGAATTTTTGTGGTTGATTTGTAGGGCGTGTTCACCAAAAATCTTTAATTCTCACCCACAATCTACAAAAACCAGCCCCACTCAACCCAAAATTCGTGAATTTTCTTACACATTTGTTCTGAACAGGCAAGATGCCTGTTCCACACACAAAGAGTAATTTTTTTTACACCTTTGTTCTAAACAGGCAAGATGCCTGTTCCACAATCACAATTATTTCTTGTGGGGTGGGCGTCTCGCCCGCCCAAAAATACAATTTAGTGACGAGACTACTTATTTTTTGCCTGACAATCGCGCAACCACAAACGAATAGCCTCAGCAATTTCGCTTTCACTATCTTGACCTAATAAAGGACGAATATCCGCCGCAGTACCAAACCGAGAAACCATTTTTGCTAATTCCCACCCATTCGCAGTTTTCATAAAAAACAACCAATGATATTGCTGAATTTCGACTCGTTTTCCCCCGCGATACTGCCGTTCCAAAGTAGTAATGAAAACTTGACTGGCATTTTCAGGAAGCGCATCTTCAAAATTTAAAGGTAACGGTTTAAACTCCGGGCGGCCCGCTAAAATTATTTGAGGCAGCGCGTAACCAGGCGGTGTATTAGTGTTAGGAGAAAAGTGTGATCGCACAATTACGCGATTAGCATAACTCGGCAAATCTTGTAACAGGCGATCGACCAAAGTTTCTAAATCAGCGGGACAGGGCGATCGCACTAACAAATCATACCGACTGGCATTGATACTGTGAGTATGATTTGTCACAAAATTAACTGCCCAAGTCGGAGTTGCCACCGCAGATATCAGCAGATAAACACAGATGAACGCAGATAAAATTCCATTGGCGTTCATGGGCGTTCATCTGCTGTAAAAAACAACATTCATATTGTTATTCAATCTCTTCACAAATCCGCGCAAAAGCCGCCGCCGGATCGTCGGAAGCCGTAATCGGCCGCCCAATCACCAGATAATCCGCACCAGCTTTCAAAGCCGCCTTCGGAGTCATCGATCGTTTTTGATCGCCGCCATCGGCCCATTTCGGACGCACACCGGGACAAACTAACAGAAAATCATCCCCGCAACTCATTCTTAACTGTTCCACTTCTTGCGGAGAACAAACAGCACCAGCTAAACCCGTTTCCTTAGCCAACAATGCCATGTGTAAAGCAAATTCTGGCAACTCCAAAGGTATTTTCAACTCAAAAGCCAACTGTCGCGAATTCAAACTCGTCAACAGAGTAATTGCAATCAACTTAGGAGTCGGTCGATCGACAGCCGCCGCCCCTTCAGTCAAAGCCAACTGTGCCGCTTTCAAAGCATCTTTACCACAAGTAGAATGGATCGTCAATAAATCCACATTGTACTTAGCAGCAGCACGACAAGCACCAGCCACAGTATTCGGGATATCGTGAAACTTCAAATCGAGAAAGATCCGCTTTTCCCGCTGTTTTAAAATTTCCAAAATCCCCGGCCCGGAACTCACAAACAGTTCCAAACCCACTTTCCAGAAAGATACATCAGGCAGTTTGTCCAGAAGTGCGATCGCCTCTTCTTGACTCGAAACATCCAAAGCCACAATAATTCGATTATCAGCGTTCATTAGCGTTCATCTTCAGTATTCATCTGCGGTTAAAAAAGACATTCAAGACACCAATCGCACAAACTTATTCTTCCCAACCTGCAAAACCTTACCGCATAAATCAACAGGTGATTCAAAAGTAAGATTAACATCAGAAACCCGATCGCCCTCCAACTTCACCCCGCCGCCCTGCATCAACTTCCGCGCATCACCGCTGCTTTTACAAAGCCCGCTAGCACTCAGAATATAAAACAACTTAGCCGGAAACTGCACACTTGCCAAAGAAAACTCCGCCACAGCATCAGCTTGTCCAGCAGCACCTTTAACCAGCGCAATTGCATCTTGTTGTGCGCGATCGGCTGCTTCCTTTCCCCGATACTGGCGCACCACATCCAAAGCCAAAAGTTTCTGTTTTTCTCGGGGATTTTCGGGCAATTCATCAAGCGGCAAATCTGTCAACAGTTCAAAATATTGGGCGATCGAACTATCAGCAATTTTCTCCAACTTAGAATACATAGTCAGCGGATCTTCCGACAAACCCACATAATTGCCCAAAGACTTCGACATCTTCTGTACGCCGTCAGTCCCTATCAAAATCGGCATCAGCAAACCAAACTGCGGCTTCATCCCAAAATGCCGCTGCAAATCTCTCCCCACCGCAATATTAAACTTTTGGTCGGTTCCGCCCAACTCCACATCCGCTTCCAAAGCCACCGAGTCGTAACCCTGCATTAGTGGATACAGAAACTCATGCAGATAAATCGCATTCTCCTGCTGCATCCGATTATCAAATCCCTCTTTAGCGAGCATCTGCTGCACCGTCATGGTCTTCAGCAGTTCCAAAATCTTCGCCAAGTCCAATTTCGACAACCACTCGGAGTTATAGCGAATTTCCAAACGACCGGGTGTGTCAAAATCTAGAATCGGACGCACTTGGTCTAAATAAGTCTTGGCATTTTCCGCCACTTGTTCGGCCGTCAACTGGCTACGCATCTCCGACTTCCCTGTCGGATCGCCAATTCTGGCCGTAAAATCTCCGATCAGCAGTACGGCTGTGTGACCGGCATCTTGAAAAGCCCGCAGCTTGCGGACGCAAATGCTGTGTCCCAAGTGAATGTCACTCCCTGTCGGGTCAATTCCCAGTTTGACGCGCAAGGGTCGATCGACTGTTGCCAGGAGTTGGGCTAAATTTTCGTCAGAGTTGCTAGAATCAGGTCGATCTGGAAAAATCTCGCTGACGCCGCGGTAAAGCGCTGAAAGGTTAGGAGTTATCATCGGGGAGCGATCGTCCATCATATTTTGCCAAAGTGCAGCAGAATTAGTTACACTCACTGGTTGACGCATAAAAACATAACTATCAAGCTACTATAATCCCAAAGCTGACCGGCTTTCATTAGCTGACAGTCTCTAGGGTTCGCATCTAAAATTAAAAGTCTTAAACCCCAAATCGAGTGAGGAAGTGAAATCCACGTGTCAACCAACGCAGTCCGCAATAACACGGAAAACTCAGCCCCCGTATTCGAGTTTGTTCAGTCAGTCAGTAAAGTGACCGCCGGAACCATACTCAGCATGACAATGCTTGCCAGTTCCGTAGTCGCTGGTGGACTGGTTGGCTTAGCGATCAGCTTCCGCAATTTGCCAGATGTTCGGATCTTGCAAACCTACTCTCCCACAGAAACTACCCACATTTACGACATCAACGGCAAGCCGCTAGCCAGTATCCACGATGAAGCCAACCGGGATGTCGTACCCCTTGACCAAATCTCCCCGAACCTGAAACGAGCTGTTCTGGCGATCGAAGATAGCAACTTCTTCACCCACAAAGGCATCAACCCCGGCGGGATAGCCCGAGCTCTGATAGTCAACCTAGAGAAAGGTAGAACCGTTGAAGGGGGATCAACTATGACTATGCAGCTAGTCAAGAACCTGTTTCTTTCTCCACAGTCAAAATTTAGTCGCAAGGTAGCTGAAGCGGTAATGTCTATCCGCTTGGAGCAAATTCTCAACAAAGACCAAATTCTGCAACTATACCTGAATCAAATCTACTTAGGTCACAACTTGTACGGCGTAGAGACAGCCTCTCGAAGCTATTTCAACAAGTCAGCAAGTAATTTGACTCTTTCAGAAGCAGCGATGCTGGCAGGCTTAATTTCGGCCCCCGAAGAATACAGTCCTTTCGTCAATTACAAGTTGGCAAAAGAGCGGCAAACCCTCGTTTTAGGCCGCATGAAGGATCTTAAATGGATTACGCCGGCCCAAGAAACTGCAGCCCGCCAGGAAAAAATTAAGCTAGGCAAAATTACCTCTTTTGGCGGCTCTCAAGTTCCTTACGTAACACAAGCCGTAGTCCAGGAACTGACAAGGCGTTTTGGGCGAGATGCCGTGGTTAAGGGAGGAATGCGCGTTCAAACCACGATCGACCTCAAAATGCAGCGCATAGCCGAAGAAACCGTCAAAGCGTGGCACAATCGGCTTTACTACCAAGGCCTGTTTTACGATCGCCAGGAAGGTCAAATTGCCCTAGCCGCCGTCGATCCCCGCACCCACTTCGTCAAAGCAATGGTGGGCGGCGTCGATTACGAAAAGAGTCAGTTCAATCGCGCCATTCAAGCACGTCGCCAGCCCGGATCTTCTTTTAAGCCCTTTATCTACTACGCTGCCTTTGCTAGTGGCAAATACGCCCCGGATTCAGTTGTCTACGACTCTCCTGTCGGCTACCGCGACGGCGACGGCTACTACTACCCTCAAAACTACGGCGGTGGCTTCTCCGGTGCAGTCAGCATCCGCAGAGCTTTGGAAGTCTCTCTCAACATTCCCGCCGTCAAGCTTGGCCAAGAAGTCGGATTGAATAAAGTGATTGAGATTTGCCGGGTGCTCGGCATCAGAAGTCCGATGGAACCGGTGGTTTCTTTGCCCTTGGGTGCCGTTGACTTGACTCCTTTAGAAATGGCCGGAGCTTTTGCTACCTTCGCAAACAACGGCTGGCATTCTGACACCACGTTTATCGTGCAAGTCACTGACAGCAGCGGCAACGTCTTGCTCGACAATACGCCCAAACCCAAATTAGTTCTCAATTCCTGGGCGGCGGCATCTGTCAACAGCGCCCTGCAAGGGGTAATTAGCAGCGGAACGGCAAGGGCTGCTCAACTAGGGCGACCGGCTGCTGGGAAAACTGGTACAACTTCCTCTGAACGGGATATCTGGTTTGTGGGTTACGTGCCGCAGTTGTCGGTGGCTGTTTGGATGGGCAACGACAATTATAGACCGATGAGCTACGGTGCTACTGGCGGTACTATTGTCGCCCCTGTTTGGCGTGATTTTATGAGCCAAGCTTTGGAAGGCGTTCCCGCAGAAAATTTCAAACCTGCTTCATCTTTTGAGCGGCCTTAATTATCAGTCATTAGCGATTAGTGATTAGTCATTAGGGATTGGGGATTGGGCATTGGGAATAATTTCTTTTTCTTCCTTCTTCCTTCTTCCTTCTTCCTTCTTCCTTCTGCTCACTAGGATTGTTTTTCGAGCTCAGATTTCATCCGCTCCAGCGTTGAGTTCATTTGCTCAAACATCTGCTGGGGCGTGATGCCAAATTGATTGAGCTGTGTTTTTAACTGCTCTACAGTCATCTGAGCCATGAAGTCCTCAGACAGCTCAAAGCGCTTCATAAAAATACGGTAGCGCTCCATCATTGATTCCATCTGAGCGATGAACATTTTCTTGCCTTCGCGATCGAATTTGCCGTAATTGCCACCTAGTTTGATGAGAGATTGATAGTCTTCAAACAACAGCTTGGCTTCTTGCTGAACAATTTCGGAATCAAAAAATCCCATAGCTTTCCTAATTTTTTAATATTCAACTAATTTTGATCGAGGCGAGAACTCCCGCTGCTTTTTGTACTATTTTATCAGTTGCCCGAGGAACTCCCTACCCCTCAAGGTACAAGAATAAGTAGAAATTGCCGTACAGCATAAGGCATGGGAATGGAGAATGGGGAATGGGGCATTGGGCATTGGGCATTGGGCATTGGGCTTGCGATGACAACAGTCAACAGTCAACTGACAACTGTCAACTGTCAACTGACTTCAAACTTCCCCGATGCGTTCTAGAGGCCAAAACCGCACTACAGCGCGGCCGATGATATTCTGCTTAGGTAAAAATCCCCACCTGCTGGAGTCGTTGCTGTTGTTGCGGTTGTCTCCCATCACAAAGTATTCATTTTCTGGGACGCGATAAGGCCCCCACTGGTATTTAGGAGGTTCGGCAATATATTTTTCGACGAGGGGTTGGTCGTTGAGATAAACTAAACCTTTTTTAACGGAGACGGTTTGACCCGGTAAGCCAATTATCCGCTTGATGAATGCTTGGTCTTGGGTAAAGCCTTGTTCTTGCAACTTTTCGGGCGGGGCAAATACTACGATGTCGCCAGTTTTGGGAGGTTCGAGGTAGTAGGAGATTTTTTCGACTACGACGCGATCGCCCACGTGCAGAGTGGGTATCATAGAATCTGAGGGTATATAGCGTGGTTCGGCGACCAAGGCTCGAATCACTATTGCTAAACTCAAAGCAATCATCACTATCTGAAGATTTTCTCGCTGCGACTTCCACGCTTTTTGCCACCAGCTTTCAGGCGGATTTTCTGCTACTTCTGTACCCAAATTCTTTTTTTCAGATGTCATTTATTTCTCCACTATATAGTTCTTGCTAATTATCTAATTGCCATTGAAGTAGCTCGCTCTAATTAAACGTAAAACTTTGTTGGGGTATTCAGAAACCCGGAAGGGCGAACACGGGGGCACCGTCCTACAGAAACCGAGTCGCTCGGTCTCATATTTTTTGAGACGAAGATACTTAGAAAAGTAAGCGTACATTCTGTTGATATTAACTCATAAAAAAGGCAGAGAACTAAGATTCTCTACCTTTTTTATGTGAGGATTTTGAGTTGTTTGCGACTGCGAGATTGGTTATTTCCAAACTTAACTCGCGATCGCACTTACTCAATCTTACTCAGCGCCTTGGGGCAGCAATTCCCGCTTTTGACCTTGCAGCACCTTAATAATTCCGTCCTCGCCCACATCCACAACAGCGGTGTCGCCGTCTTTGATGCGGCCCGAAAGGATTTCCTCCGCCAAGCTGTCTTCCAACAACCGCATGATGGCGCGGCGTAGGGGTCGGGCTCCGTAGCTGGGGTTGTAGCCTTCTTCTACCAGCCGTTCTTTGAATTTTTCGGTCACTTCCAGGGTGATTCCCTGTTCTGTCAAACGACCGAACACTTCTTTGAGCATGATGACGGCGATTTCCTTGACTTCTTCCTTGTTCAACTGGCGGAAGACGATAATTTCGTCGAGCCTGTTGAGGAATTCGGGGCGGAAGTAGTTTTTGAGTTCTTCGTTAACCAAAGAACGAATGCGGTTGTAATTAGCATCGGCTTGGTTGTCGCTGAACTCGAAGCCGAGGCCGCCGCCACCTTTTTCAATCACCTTAGAACCAATGTTAGAGGTCATGATCAGCAGCGTATTTTTGAAGTCTACGGTGCGACCTTTGGCATCAGTTAAACGGCCGTCTTCCAATATTTGCAAAAGCATATTGAAGACATCGGGGTGGGCTTTTTCGATTTCGTCGAACAGCACGACTGTGTAAGGACGGCGGCGGACTGCTTCTGTGAGTTGGCCGCCTTCGTTGTAGCCGACGTAGCCCGGAGGGGAACCGATGAGTTTGGAGACGGTGTGACGTTCCATGTACTCCGACATATCCAACCGAATCATGGCGTCTTCGGAACCGAAGAAGTAGCCGGCTAGGGCTTTGGTGAGTTCGGTTTTGCCGACGCCTGTGGGGCCAGAGAAGATGAAACTGGCGATCGGGCGATTGGGATTTTTCAAGCCAACGCGAGCGCGACGGATGGCGCGGGAAACGGCTTTCACTGCTTCTTCCTGGCCGATCAAGCGCTGGTGCAAGGTATCTTCCATGTGCAGCAGCTTTTCGGATTCGGATTCGGTCAGTTTGTTGACCGGGACGCCCGTCCAGCTTGCCACGATTTGAGCGATATCTTCTTCGGTGACAACTGGCGATGGGTCGGTTTCGCCGGTGCGGGCCGAGTCGGTTTTTTTGGCTTGGGAAATAGCGCGAATTTCGGCTTTGATGGTCATTTCCCGATCGCGCAATTCGCCCGCTTTGTCAAAGTCTTGAGAACGCACCGCTTCGTCTTTATCTTTCAGGACTTGGCGCAGTTCTTTGTCGAGTTCTTTGGCTGCGGGGGGCAGTTGGGAGTTGATCAGGCGGACTCTCGAACCTGCTTCGTCTACCAAGTCAATTGCTTTGTCTGGGAGGAAGCGATCGGAGATGTATCGGTGAGAGAGTTTGGCTGCGGCTTCCAGGGCCGTATCCAAGATTTTCAGCTTGTGGTGCTGTTCGTAGCGTTCTCGCAAGCCGAAGAGAATCTCGATCGTCTCGTCAACAGTGGGTTCGCCGACCATGACGGGCTGGAAGCGCCGCTCTAGGGCTGCGTCGCGCTCGATGTGCTTGCGGTACTCGTCTAGGGTGGTAGCGCCGATACACTGGAGTTCGCCTCTAGCCAAAGCCGGCTTAAGAATGTTGGCTGCGTCGATCGCCCCTTCAGCAGCACCTGCACCTATCAAAGTGTGCACTTCGTCAATCACCAAAATCACGTTACCCGCTGTGCGGATTTCGTCCATGATTTTTTTGAGGCGTTCTTCAAATTCGCCCCGGTATTTGGTACCAGCGACGAGCAAGCCGATGTCGAGGGTGACGACGCGCTTTTCTTCGAGGATGTCTGGGATATCGTTGTTAGCAATGCGCTGGGCGAGACCTTCGGCGATCGCTGTTTTACCGACTCCGGGTTCCCCGATGAGCACCGGGTTATTTTTGGTGCGGCGACCGAGGATTTGAATTACCCGTTCGATTTCTTTTTGGCGTCCGACTACTGGGTCTAGTTTGCCATCGACCGCCATTTGAGTGAGGTTGGCTCCAAATTCATCGAGGGTTGGGGTTTTGGTGCGAGCGCCGCCGCCAGTGGCTGCGACTTCTGCGGTTTCTCCCAGCATCCGAATCACTTGGGTGCGGACTTTCGACAAGTCTACTCCCAGATTTTCTAAGACTCTAGCCGCTACTCCTTCACCTTCGCGGATCAGGCCCAGCAGCAGGTGTTCGGTGCCGATGTAGTTGTGTCCGAGTTGGCGAGCTTCTTCGAGGGACAGTTCTAGAACCCTCTTGGCGCGGGGGGTGAACGGAATTTCGACTGCTACGAAGCCAGAGCCGCGCCCGATGATTTTTTCAACTTCAATCCGAGCATCTTTGAGGTTGACCCCCATTGATTTGAGGACTTTAGCTGCAACCCCGGTTCCTTCTCCGATCAGACCCAGGAGGATCTGTTCTGTCCCTACGAAGTTGTGACCCAGGCGGCGAGCTTCTTCCTGGGCCAACATGATTACTTTTATTGCTTTTTCTGTGAAGCGTTCAAACATGATTTATTCCCATCACCTGCTGCTATGTGCCCGTTTCGAGGTCACGCTCGCACAACGAGCGTTTATTTTCTCGTAGGGACAGGGCATTGCCCTGTCCCTACTCGTACTGCTTATTCTAGCGCGACACTCCCAACCGATCTGCCGCACTCGGCTGCGGTTGCAGATTCCAGGCTCATGTTGCAGGGTGGCTTTCAACTGGGAAGACCCAAATGGTGGCTGACCTACAACCTCCCCTAGACTGCAAGAAGATTGCTCTTCTCGGTCTGTGCCCAACCTACGACTACTTATTGATGGATTCTAGCACAATCTTTTTGGCTGTCATGCAGGTGCAAAAGTGATAATTCTCGAAAGTATAGGGCTATTTTTTTACAAAACTTATTGGTTAGGTCGATCGATCTAGCACATTGAAAAAAAGTTACGACTCACGCATGGCAGCCCAGAAACCGGTTTTTTTTTACGAAAAGACGCGTTGTAGCCCGCACACGGGCGTAAAAAACCCGGTTTCTAAGCGTCAGAGTGCGTCCAAGACTGAAAGTTTGTAGTTGCGGGAGCGCGCAACTACAAACCTAAAAATCCCTTGTAGTGTTGCTAAACTTTGAGGATTGACAACTCACAGCGGTCTCTGCAAAACCGGAGAAAGGTCAAGCCTAAAATATCCTTACAGGGAACAGTAGTTCCGAAGCCCAGAGACCGTCAATCTTTGCAATCAATTCACTTCCAGACCAGAGAAAGGTTTGATTGATGACGTTTTGCGCCTCAATATTGACGCCACCTACAATTATGTCAGTTGCTGCATTAAAGTTAACCATTTGGGCGTAATCATTTCCACCACCGACTGAGTACCAATTTGTCGTGTTATCACCAATATAAAATGCGTTAACCGAGTTACCGCTGGTGCCAATTAAAGTATCTACCTCAACACCAGACGGCCCGTTGCTTTCTGAACCTGTTAATATGTTCTGACCCGCACCACCTCCGAGAGTGTCGTTCCCCAAACCACCAAACAAGATATTAATGCCGTTTCCACCAGTGAGAACATCATTACCCTCGTCACCGCGAATGGTATTTGTGCCATTTCCGGCATTAATGTCGTCATTTCCAGCCCCGCCATTAATGGTGTCATTCCCTGTACCGGCAGCGATCAAATCACCACCAGCTTCCCCAAATATCACATTATTCCCATCTGAGCCACCAAGGGCATCAACTCCAGCCCCGCCGAAGATGAGGTCACTACCTGTGCCAGCATAGACAGTATCGTCTCCATCCCCAAAATAATAAGTATGGTTGCCGTTGTTGTTGTAATATTTCCCAAAAATCCCAGTTCCTGTTAATACGTCGTTGCTGTTAGTCCCATAGATGAAGCGATCGTTGGTTCCGCCATTAAGCTTAGCAGCAACCAGAAACAAAGGATTATCTTGAGCATCAACGGGAATCACTCCTTCATGCACTTGAAGAGAGTTAAGAGAATCCCCTCTATAGAAGTTTGGTCGAAATTGATGATCGGGCTGCGTGTCAGTCAGACCGAGAATATTGGTAGCTAAACGAGAATTATCGGCTGCATCAGTTTTAACCAAATTTGTGTAGGCGGTCACGACACGGCTGTGTTGAGCAGCTTGGTCTACGGGATTAAGGGGATTGGTGCCGAAGTCAAACAGGAAAGATTCCTTGGCAGTTCCAGCTTGAGCTTCATTTCCTGATACACTACTGATGCCATTAAAACTCCTTCTTGAAGCCGTAGCACCAAAGTCTAAGCGTTCGATTGGGTCTGCAATTCCTCCATTCCTTACATATCCATTTGATAGGTCAGTATCGAAGCCATTAATTCTATCGTATGGACTGACAAGTCTCGCACTATTTGATGCTGGGTCAAGGGCTGTAACCGAACCAACTTGACTCCCATAGGTAATATTGAAACTCGCGGCAAGTTCGCTGGCAAGGTTAGCACCAAGACTATGACCAACAATATTGAGTGCTGTGGCTGGTATTCCCCACTCCACAAGTTTGTTTCGGACTGTTGTTGCCACTGGAGTAATCCATGAACCAGACCTGTAAAGGTCTCCTATAGCGATCCCTGCTGCTGCATTATTTGTTGGGGTGCCGCTCACTTGCGTCCAGTCAAGGGCTAAAACTGTATCGTTTGGGTTAGCATCATCGATGGCTGTCGCCAGAGTTGCATCAAAAGAATCGCTGGGTGCTGTGAAACCAGGAAGCAGCAACCATACTTTTTGACCAGTCCATTGATCGGCAGAGGGAACCCCGAAGGGCGCACGGATATTTATTTGACGTTGACTAGGACTAAAAGCATTGGTAGGTGGTCTGTTAGTTTCGCCACCTGTCACCAAAAACGGAGTATCTATCGCTGTCATTGCCTCTTCCTCTCAAGTTATGTTGGTAAAGATGATTAATTGTTGGACTTTCTCCACAAGTGAGCTGCACCCAAGCCCAAAAAACCCAACAATGAGGCCAATGGGGAGTCTCCGGTACGGGAGTAGGAGGAGATTCGTTAATTTCTAAGGTCACTAGCCCCTCACCTCCAATAGTTCCATTTCGCAAGACGAACTTAAATATCCCACGATCTACAAACATAAATCCGTTATTTCCACCCCAAACTCCGCCATCATTTCCAGGAGCAACTTGAAAGCCAAATTGAATTGGAAGTCCGTTCTCAAAAGCTAAAACAGGATTATCTGGGAAGTTGAAATCATCACTGGCCGTATAGGTGACAGGAGTTAAGCCTGTAGCAAAGTCCAGAAATCTAAAGTTAAAAGACAGCAGCCCCCGTATATCTCCATTTCCGCCATTGATGGTCATGAACTCCGAGCCGACTTTTGTCAGATGTGTATCGTCGTAGGAAAAGTCCCCGGTGTAGACACTAGCGAAGTTGGGATCTGTGACTTTGACGACGTTAACTTTGATTGTGCCTGCTATTGTGGCTGCCATAACAGGCTCTCCTGCTAATGTAGATATTAAATATGTTGCCACGATAGCGGTCAGTCCATATTTTATGTTCATTAGATATTCCTGCTTTGAAAATTTCACCCACAACAGTGAGTTTTTTTAGGGCCGTAGCAATTAACGAAAACAACATCTTGCAATAAAGATTAAAGCTTCTTAGCGGTATTATATACGGTAAATTTACTAGAGGTTTTGCTCCCAAATAACTAGATATTTGGAAAATCTCAGTAATTATATTAAATCCCCCGACTTCTTAAATAAGTTGGGGATTTGGGTATTATGTTTTTTTATTAAATAGTTCGTGATCGCACTCCGACTCATCGAAACCGGGTTTCGACTTCGCTCAACCAGCAGTTTCTTTTACTGAATATGCAGGCTGTAACGCGTCTTTTGGTAAAAAATCAAGGTGATGCGCCCTCATGCTAAGTCTTATTAAATTCGCAACAAATTAGATTTAAAACTCAAAACTCTCGATCGCCAAATGCCAATTTTTCTGGTGCAGCCGATCGCACATCTGCACTTTCTCAACCGCCAAATATTGCTGAAATTCTGGTTCTTCTATGCCGCTGCGCCACATTACCAGAGCATCTTCTCCGGTGTCTTTGTAGTATTTTTTCCGGCGTCCTGCCTCTTTAAAACCAAATTTATTGTACAGAGACACTGCGGCTAAATTAGAGCCCCGCACTTCTAAAGTGGCCCGTTCTAATTGTCTATAGTGAGCCTTTTTTAGTAAAGCCCAAAGCAGAGCTTGTCCTAAGCCCTGACCTTGAAAGCGAGGATGAATTGCCAAAATTGTAATATGAGCTTCTTCTAAAATTGCCCACAGGCAACCCAAACCGATCAGGGTTGGGGTAAGTTTTGAGGTGGGAGTTGCTGGCGAGGAATTCTCAACACTTAGCGGTTTTGATTTGAGAATGCTGTTGGGATCGATCGACTCGAGTTCGCTGTCGAATCCTTCTGATGCGCTGACCTCGGTTTCCGAGGCCCACAAACCCAGTAAATCGCTGTTAGGACTGCCTAACTCGCGTCCATAGCCTTCTAAAGTCCAAAGTCCGCCAAAACAGAGCCGATCGAGTTCGACTGCACTGTTGAGGTCTTCGGCGGTGAGATGTTTAATTTGTAGAAAACGCACGGCTGTAAATTGTACACTGGAAAACACAGTAGCGATTAGCTGTTTGTTGCTAGTTTTGAGTCATGACTCACAAGTCTCCAGACATTAGTCTACTGCCAACGACCAATGACTGCTGATTAATGACTGCCGACTGCTGACTGCTGATTAATGACTGCTGACTAATAACCTAGGATAGTTATTGCGCGATGGTATTAACTCAATCTTTCGGGGTCGAATCGGGACTTAAGTATCTCTCTGAGTCTCAACAAGCCCTGCAAAATCGATCACCCAATCAAGAACTGTTACCGCTGACAGCCAGTGTTAACAGCAGCGATCGGTTGGAAATCGGAGGCTGCGAGGTGACAGCTTTGGTGGAGCAATTTGGCTCGCCGTTGTACATTTTAGACGAAGAAACGCTGCGGGCGGCTTGTACCCAGTACCGGGATGCTTTTAAGCGTTACTATCCGGGCGAATCTCAAGTGCTGTATGCTTCTAAAGCTTGGAGTTGTTTGGCAATATGCGCGATCGCGGCTTCCGAAGGTTTAGGGATAGATGTCGTATCCGCCGGAGAAATTCACACAGCACTGCAAGCCGGCGTCAGTCCCGACAAAATCTACTTCCACGGTAACAACAAGTCCCGCGAGGAGCTGCAGCTAGCTGTCGAAAACGGCTGCATTACCGTAGCAGACAATTGGCGGGATTTAGAGACTCTAGCAGAGTTGGGAGAACTGGGTGTCCGCAGCCTCACAGGTGGGCCGACACGAGTTATGGTGCGGTTTACTCCTGGAATTGAGTGTCACACCCACGAGTACATTCAGACGGGTCAAATCGATAGTAAATTTGGCTTCGATCCCAACTCGCTCGATCGAGTATTTAAATTCATCAGCCAACAGCCGTCGTTATTTTGCGTGGGAGTGCACGCTCACATCGGCTCTCAAATTTTTGAACTGCAACCCCATGACGATTTAGCTGAAGTCATAATTCAGGCATTGACTAAAGCACAGAGTTATGGTTTGCCAGCAACAGAAATTAATATTGGCGGTGGGTTGGGCATTCGCTATACTGAAGCGGACGATCCTCCTAGCATTGAAGATTGGGCTCGTACAATTTGCTCCGCAGTAGTAGCAGCTTGCGAGCGGCAGCAATTGCCCTTGCCTAAATTGCTTTGCGAACCGGGTCGATCGCTCGTCGGTACAGCTTGCGTTACAGCTTACACCGTTGGCTCTAAAAAAGTCATTCCGGAAATGCGGACGTATCTAGCTGTTGATGGCGGGATGTCGGACAATCCGCGTCCTATTACCTATCAATCACTTTATCGAGTCCTCGCAGCCGGCAAAATGCGTGATCCCTTAACGGAAACAGTGACAATTGCTGGGAAACACTGCGAATCAGGCGATGTTTTGATTAAAGATGCCAAATTGCCAGAGTGTCAGGCAGGAGATGTCCTCGCCGTTCCGGCCACAGGGGCATACAATTACAGTATGGCTTCTAACTACAACCGAGTACCCCGACCGGCAGCGGTTTTAGTGAGAAATGGGGAAGTTAACACGATTATACAGCGGGAAACTTACCAGGATTTGCTGAGGCTTGACCGCCTTCCTGAACGACTCGGAGCTCAAAAGTAAAAACTTAGAAGTTAAAAGTTAAAAGTTAAAAGAAACACAATCCATGTTTACTTAGTGAGGATTGCCTTTTTACTTTTAACTTTTGCCTTGTTCAGTCACGCGATTGGATTGACACTCCCCGGTCTAAAAACACGGGGATTTTCAGCATATTCCTTATAACAACTGTTCATGGTTCATGGGTTCGAGTGCATCACGGTTCGCGGTTCACAGGCGGTAGCGTTCGATGAACCATGAACAATCAACAATCTGGCTTTGACTTGGCCCTGGTTCAGTCCTTATTGATTCAAGGGATCGATATTGGACTGGTTTTTGCCCTTGCGTATTTGGTGCTCGTCATTGTTGGCGAGCGCAGAACGCTGTGGATGGTACGGGGATTTATTATTTTGATGCTGGCGGCGGCGGTGAGCAACTGGGCTGGATTGAGGCTGTTGCACGTTGCCCTCAACAGCTTGGTGACGGGTTCTGCTGTGGCAATGGCGGTAATATTGCAGTCGGAGTTTCGCCGATTTCTGGAACAATTGGGTCGGGGGGAATTTCGGCAATTGTTTGGACGCGATCGCCGACCAAAACCCGAACCGGACAGCGTAATAGATGAAATTGTGGACGCAGTAAAAGAACTTTCGCAAAACCGTACGGGCGCTTTACTAATTATAGAAACAGATTCTCCGATCGACGATCGAGATTTTTCGGTGCCGGGACTAAAGCTAAATGCTGAAGTTTCTAAAGAATTGTTGCAGACAATCTTTCAGCCGCAAACTTTGCTGCATGACGGAGCTGTTTTGATTCGAGGTTCGCGGATCGTGTCGGCGGGGGTAATTTTGCCTTTGTCCGATCGCACTGCGTCGCGGCAGTTGGGAACCCGCCACCGGGCGGCGATGGGGATTACGGAACGGGTGCAAGCTTGCGTGTGCGTGGTGGTGTCGGAGGAAACGGGTTCTATTTCTTTAGCCCAGATGGGACTTTTAAATCGACCTTTGACTAGCAGCAAACTTAAGGAATTGCTGGAAGCAAAGCTGTTTCCGTCCGAGGGAGAAAGAGCTGTGGCTCCAATTCCGATCGGCAATCTCGGACGCCAGATAGGATTGAAGGGAGTGACGCTATTAAAACGGATACTGCGCCGTTAGTCGGGTAATCGGGAGAAACCATGAGTCAAGGAATTTGCTTGGAAAAGTTGCCGGAGGATCTGCAACAAGAACTACTGCCTAAGCACATAGCAGTGATTATGGACGGCAACGGGCGCTGGGCTAAGAACAAGGGGTTGCCGCGGATTGCGGGACACCGCCGAGGAGCTAGCACTCTGAAGGAACTGCTGCGCTGCTGCAAAGATTGGGGGATTCCAGCTTTAACCGCCTATGCTTTTTCTACGGAGAATTGGGGGCGGCCGGCCGGAGAGGTGGATTTTTTAATGAGTTTATTTGAGGGTAAGCTGCGACAAGAATTGCGGGAGATGGTGGACGAGGACGTGCAAATTCAATTTATGGGGAATTTGCAGGCTTTGCCGAAGTCTTTGCAGGCGGAAATCGAGCGTTCTGTGACGGCCACTCAGCATAATCAGGGGATTTTGTTTACGGTGGCGACGAATTACGGGGGGCGTCAGGAGATTGTACAAGCTTGTCGGGCGATCGCCACTCAGGTGAAAGAGGGCAAGTTGCAGCCGGAGGAAATTGATGAGGTTTTATTTAAACGCTATTTGTATACTGCTGATGTTTGTGACCCGGATTTGCTGATCCGGACGAGTGGGGAAATGCGGTTGAGCAATTTTTTGCTATGGCAAATGGCTTATTCGGAAATTTACATTACTGAGACGCTGTGGCCGGATTTTGATCGATCGGAGTTTCACCGCGCTTTGTCTGATTATCAGAAGCGCAACCGCCGATTTGGCAAAGTCTAACGATTTTGGATTTGAGATTTTGGATTTTTTGGTTGATTTTTCAGTTTCCAAGTAGGTCATCTCCTGCTCAACATAACGATTTTAGATTTTAGATTGGAGGACAAATCTAAAATCTAAAATCTAAAATCTAAAATCAAATTACGGGCCGGAGAAAACGGCCGCTTCAATGTCCTGACGTGAGAGGGAGTATTTGAATGCTCGCTGAATGTCTTGGCCGTCGGTTCCAGCATCGATGTAGCGGACGGTGAGTTGGTCAATATCGAGGGAGAGTTCTGCTTTCCATGTAAGCTGCTCGATCTGCCAGCAGTGGAGTTCTCGCCGATCTTGCTGGCAGCCGCGGCTTTTTAGCCACTGCTCGATTTCCGGAAGTGGATGGTTGTACAAAGGAGTGTCAGCGGAAGGAAGAGTCATGGGATTTTAGATTTTAGATTTTAGATTTTAGATTGGGGATTTTAGACTTGGGATGTGGAATGTGGGATTTCGGATTGGAGAGTGGGGATTTGAGGCTTTAATTGCCGCGAATTAAGCCGATCGCGATCGCCAGTACCAAACATCCGATTAAGCTAGCTCCCATGATCAACAGGGCGAACATTTCTCCGGGGGAAAGAGGTCGATCCGTGGGATCTAGGTAAGCGGAGTTGGAAGTTTTTTTGCCCGATCCCGAAACAGGAGTATGGAAGCCTGGGGGTGGCGCAATCACGTTCAGTCGAGAATAGCCTATTTTCAGGTCGTAGGCGAGGCGACGTTCTGGGTTGCTGAGGGTGGCGTAGGCGTTGTTGAGCTGCTGAAATTTGGCGGTGGCGACTGCGGGCGGCAAATCGGTGGTATCGGGATGGTAGAGTTTGCTCAGTTCCCGGTAGGATCGCCTAATTTCGATCGCTGAGGCTGAAGGATGCAGCCCTAACAAGCCGTAGTAACTAGAACCCAAGGGGGTTTTGCCGGGTATTTTCTGACTTTTGCTGTTTGCCGTTCCCTCGTTAGGAGTCACCTCAGCGCCTCTGGGCTTGTTGTGAATAGTTTTTGATTATTTTAGAGCAGATTTGAGGGTAGCGCCACTGTCTGCGATGTCGAGGGGTTGAGGGTGGGCGATCGGCTCAACCTACGATCGCCCACTTTAAACTATGAATTGGTCGAGCGCAAATTCTGCACATCCTCAACGCTAAGCCCGGTAACTTGGCTAATCGTGGCATTATCTAGCTGTGAGAGTAATTGTCGGGCGATCGCCAACTTCTCTTCTCGCTTTCCTTGTTCTAGACCTTGTTCTATGCCTTGTTCTATGCCTTGTTCTATGCCTTCCTGAACAGCCTTAATAATTGCTCCTTGTTGGTCATAAATAAACTGTTCTCTTCTGTCCAAATCTTCCACTTCCTCCCGGCTTAACTTGGCTTGATTGGCAATATTAAAAGCTTCATGTATTTCTGGTATGCTATCCATTGTTTCGGGAACTGATGTCAGACTTCTGGCATTTTTCATGAAATAAATCCATTTGTCTGCTAAACTTTCAAGTTCCTCCTGTCCTTTGATAAACTTTGGCAACTCTACAAACACTAAATCTAGATCGTTTTCGGGATAAGTAAAGTTTTTCTTTACTTCTTTAAACACAAATCTCGAAATCCATTCTGCGCTGTTAGGAAACATTTCAAAATCAGTAATTGTCAAAGCAATCACTGGCTTCAGCAATCGATATCCTTGTGCCGCTTCCAATTGAAAAGCATAAGTCTTTGCTGCATTGTACAAAACTCGCTTGCCAAAAGATTGGACGTTGAGCACCTGCATTTCAATAATTACTAAAGTGCCGTCGCTTAGTTTGGCTTTCACATCCAGATAACTATCTTTTAATCCTTCAAGTTTGGGTGGTAGATTTGGGTTGATAATTTCTAAGTCTTGGATGGTGGAATTGCCTTCATAAATTAAGGCGTTGAGAAAGCTAATTAGAATATCTTTGCTTTCTGAGGAACCGAAGATTTTTTTGAAGGCGTAATCGGTTTTCGGGTTGATAAATATCATGGTTGTCAGAGGGGTGCTTTTCGACTATTAGTTTGGTGAGGAAGCAACCGGAATCGAACTCACTCAGACTGCTGATTTTGTTTCAGGCAAAGGCTTGACATCTTCTGGTAAATGTGCGTGAGCCATAGCCAGCACAGGCTTCTCGATACTGTGTTCGCCGTCGGTGGGAAGTTGGCAAGAAATCAGTTCTGTGACGATGCGATCGCCCAGAGCGTCTTCCCAATCCTGCAACTGTTCTCGGGCTTTGATGGGTGTATTGATAGCCACGTCTACGCCCATTTGCTGAAGGTTGAGGCTGTGGGCTGTCGATCGGCGGTTGACCCACTCCACCAGCCAAACGCTCAATCCGACTGCTGCCATCAAAGGCAAGACAATCCGGTAATCACGGGTTAATTCAAACATCAACAGGATGGCTGTCAGCGGTGCTCTGGCGCTGCCGGCGAGGACGGCGGCCATTCCCACCATTGCGTAGGCGGCAGGGCCGGCGACTCGATCGCTCATTGCAGGCAGCATTTCCAAAAAGAGGCCGTAAGCCGAACCCAGAGAAGCTCCCAAAAACATCGCCGGAGCGAAGATACCGCCCACTAAACCGCTGCCGAGGCTGATTGCTGTCATCGCCAGTTTGACAAACAGCAGCAGCAACAGCAAAGGCAAGGAAAATTTAACATCTTGGAGCATTGCTTGGACTGTTTCGTAGCCGACACCCAAAATTTGAGGCAATTGTAGGGCGACTAAGCCGACACAGGCCCCGCCGATGATCGGGTGAAGCGGCCGGGGCATTCGTCCGAGCCAAGCAAATCCTCGGACTTTTCCTTGAAAACAGCCCTCGGCTAATTGAATTGCTTCTGTGTAGGCTAGAGACACTCCGCTCGCTAAAAGTCCCAATCCCATGTACAGAGGCAGTTCTAGGGGGCTGCGGACATCGTAGATCGGCAAAGAAAAGGCCGGCTGAGCTCCCAAGCAGATTTGAGCGATGAGCGCCGAAACTACGGCGGAGAGCAAGACAACGCTGACTGACGAAGTGGCAAAGGTGCTGCCGAGCACGACTTCTAAGGCAAAGAACACTCCGGCGATGGGAGAGTTAAACCCGGCGGATAAACCTGCAGCAGCTCCGGCGCCGAGGAGCAAGCGCTGCCGTTCTGGGGAGAGCTGCAAGACTTGAGCCAGCAGCATTCCGAAGTTGGCGCCGATTTCGACGCTGGGGGCTTCCGGGCCGAGGGAGGCGCCGGTGCCGAGGGAAACTGAGGCTGCCACCATTTTGGTGATGGGTTTGAGGGGGGAGAGTTCTTGCAGGCCGCGGGTGGCTGCAATTAAGGAAGACATATTCGGGCCAAAATCTCGAAATCGCCAACGCATCAGCCCGATGACGACTCCGCCGATGGTGGGAATGCAGGCTAGCGTCCAAGAGCCTTTCGAGGCGATCGCCCCCATGAAGTCTTCCAGCATCAGGCTGTGGATGAAGTGGATGAGGTAGTGAAAGGTGACGACGCCTGCGCCCGTAACTCCCCCTATGACTAGGGAGAGGATGAGCAGGAGCGTTTCTGGGCTGGGGTGCAGGCGGTTGAATAGCGGGCTTAGGCGGGAGGCTTGGGGAGTTGCTGCGGTTGGGCCGGGTGGCGGCAGATCCACAGGATGGGTGGCTCTCATTTAGCGGTTAATTCTTCGGTGAGAAGTTATATAAATATTACAATTTATTTCTTATTTTCATTTTGAGTGATTTTACGGGAATTGACAAGTTAATTAAGGCGTATTTTAGGGCGTATTTTTTGGGCTGGTGGCTGGGGTGGAATGATTGATTCTGAGGATAGGCGGATTTGCCGTGATTGTATGCTCAGTTACATTCAAATTTAGATATACTTTCACAATAATGCTAATTAACTATATTTACTACAGTGTTGGGGCTTAGGGCGATCGCCTGAGTGAACTCGCAATATCATATAACTCAGGGAAACACAACATTCCGATTTAAAAATTGGTGATTTGAGACTTTACCTTAAAACCACTAATTTCAAACCACAAATCTTAAATATAAAATTCCTCGATCGCGCATAACATCACATCGGTTGTTCAGTGGGCGGGATTCTGGGTCTGGGTTTGGCGATCGACATTAGCGGATCGCCGATGGTGGCGACTTTCCAGGGAGGGGATTCTAGCTGGCGTGCTGCGATTAAAAAGGGTGAGCCTCGCTTCAGGCGATCGACCATTAATTTAGGCGGAATAAATGCAGATAAAAAAGGTTCGTTGACGCTGCCAATATATGCGTAAGCACCATTTTCTAGCCACCTTCCGGCAACGGTATTTGTGTCATCTGGCGCTGCTGCTGACCAACTGTGAATCATGTGGATTGCTGCGGGAAATTGAAGTTTGGGTATGTCCTCAACTGAAGCGTCGCCGTTGCCGACTTGGAATGATTTTGGATAGCCTTTGGAATTCATTAATATTAAGTCAAATGTCCACGGTTTTGAGGCTAAACTCCGCCACTTTTCCAAGCTAGATTCTGGTTGCTGCACTACTTCGACATTCAAACCTATGGTTTTTAGTCCGCTAGCTGCTTCCTCCATTTCATATTTTCCCCAATTTCCTTCCTTGGGGTAACTGTCATAAAGCATGGCGGTTTCGGTATCCAGAAATAAGGCGCACATGGCTTGATAGATCGATCGCACTTCCGAGCCGTAAATCCAGCCCACAGCCGCCCAGCGTTCGCCGTTGGGGTGTCGTCCCAAACCGTCGGTAACGGCTAGTTGTTCGTCGGGTTTTTCAGGAGATTGATATTTGACTGCTAGTTGGCGTACAATAGTGATTGTGTCGATCGGGTCTGCGAGTTGAGAGTAAAAATATCCGGTTGATTCGACAGCTTTTTTAATTTCGGTTTGCAGATTTTTCCACTGTGTGTTATTGAGGGTATCGTTTGCTTTTCCGAAGTTGCCTTCTAGAAATACTAAAGGTTGGCCGTGAGCGGCTGCTAAGGCAACTGCAGCAGAACGTGCGGCGTCGTTTTCTGATGTGATTACTACTCCTGGGGGTTCCCAGCCGAGTTGCTTCCATTGTGCTTTTAAGGTTGGAGTATCGGTGGCATTCCAGGCTGCTGCTGCTGCATTCAGCATTAGTTGTTGGAGTTTTTGATTTTTTGGCAGTTGCTGTTTGATGCTTGGCAAACGGACTATTTCTTCGGGTTGAAAGCGCTGCACAAACATGGGCGCATATTTTTTGTCTTCGATGAGAATAGGCCAGTTTCCTTTGAGATTCCATTTTTGGATTGCTGCTAAGAAGGTGGCTTCGTCTGGTACTAAAACTACGCGGTTGACTGTTGGTATGTTGTCACGGAGGATGGCTGCTCGGAGGCCTGTTTGAATTGGCCAGGGTTCTTGTTTGGCTGAGGCGGGAAGTTGAAAGGGTTTTGTGAAAAGGCGATTGCATCCGACACCGATTATTGCTAAGCTTACAATAAGTGCGATCGTCAGGAATTTAAATTTTAACTGTTTTTTCATAAGGTAAGGGGAAGGGGAAGGGCAGGGAAGCAAAACACTGGATTATAAATATGAGCAATTCTGTAAATATTTTTAGGGGCTGCGAGCGGATTTTCCGAGAAGTACAACAGAGAAAACTTGTAAGTGCAATCAAATTGACCACTTTTACCATTATCGCCTTAACAGGTACAGGTTTGATAATTTTGGCAGCCAACCTTGTCTCAGTCAAGCATCGAGTCCGACACTTGCTTATAACCCGAGAATGTGGGGATTGCAATCTCTCAGGGGCTAATTTGAGTGCTGTTTTTCTCGAAGGCGTTAATTTAGAAAATGCTAACCTCAAAGATGCCAATTTGTGGAGTGCCAATTTGGTCAATGCTAATTTGAACAAAGCAAATTTGCGCGGGGCCTACCTGATAAGCAGCAATTTGGCTGGGGCAAATTTGGAGGGCAGCAATCTAGAAAATGCCTTTCTAGAGGATGCTTATTTGGGAGCTAATAACTTGAAAAATGCCAATTTAAAAGGTGCTTTCATGAAAGGGACTTTTCTGGTCAATGCTAACTTGGAGGGCGCGAATTTGGAGGGGGCAAATCTCTGGATGGCAAACCTGGAAGAGGCTAATTTAAAGGGTGCTAATTTGAGGAATGCTTTGCTGCTTAGTACCAATTTGGCAGGAGCTAATTTAAAGGGGGCAATTATGCCTGATGGGACAAAGCATGAATAATTTTCGGGTTGATTCCTGTTAATAGATGCCGGGAATTATTTTTTTTACTCGCTGGCGGTAATCTGAATAGTCGGGATATTTTTTGGTTAACCAGGTTTCTTCTCGGTTGGCTTTGATCTCGAAAAGTATTATTAATAGTGCGCTGGCTATTAAGTGGGATATGCTCATTTGAAAAAGTGTCCAGCCCTGGGCTGCTAAAATTAAGCCGCTGTATAATGGATGCCGCACTATTCCGTAAATGCCTGTTTGGACTAATTCTCCGTTTTCTATGGGATACGGTAAAGGTGTGAGATTTTTTCCTAAGTCTATCAATGCTTTGATGATGAAAATTAATCCGGTTAAGCCGAGAATACTGGCTATAAACCAGATAATATAAAGTAAGTTGGTTGATTGAATTTTTAATCCTGGCAGTTGATAAACTGGTAAGATTACAAATGCTGTGAGCAATCCTCCTTGAAGCAAAACTAAATATTCGCCGCGGCGGTTATTGCGCCAGCCTTCGCGCGTGAAACCCCAATCAGTTAAGATTTTCATAGTAAGACAAAGGAAGAGGGAAGAGGGAAGAGGGAAACGAACTTTAGGTTGGGTATAACTTGGGTTTCGTTCTACCCAACCTACAGGATATTTACAGTCAACAGTCAACAGTCAACAGTGAACTATCAACAATTAACAAATTTATTCTAGCCAGGGACGAGTCATTAGTTCTAGTTGGTTGACTTCATCTTGGCTTAAACTCCAGCCTAATGCGCCTGCATTTTCTTGGGCTTGTTTTGCGGTTTTGGCACCGGGAATGGGGATGACTTTGTTTTGAGCTATTAACCAGTTTAAGGCAACTTGGGCGGGAGTTCGATCGCGCTTTCTGCCCATTTTTCGCAGTGTGGACATGACTAATTCGATTTTCTCGATGCCTGTTTTACTGAAGCGGGAGTCCATTTTGCGGGCTCCTGTAGGTTGTTCTTGGGCTGTGTATTTTCCGGTAAGCAATCCTTGGGCTAAGGGGCTGTACGCTAAAATTGTTACTCCCAATTCGCGGGCTGCACTCACAATCCCTTGTTTTTCTACTTGCCGCGACAGCAATGAGTAGCGGACTTGATTGGTTGCTAGGGGAACGCCTCTGGCTGCTAGTATTTTGTGGGCTTGGCGCATCTGTTCTACTGAATAGTTGCTGACTCCTACTGCTTGAATTCTGCCTTGTTTTACTTCATCGGCTAAGGCGTTCATTAGGGTTTCTTGACTCAGCAAAAAAGTGAAGGGCCAGTGCACTTGGTAGAGGGTTATTTGTTCTATTTGCAAGCGTTTTAAGCTGGCACTCAAAGCGTCGGAAACTGATTTTCCTGTAATCCGCCAAGGTACGGGGCCGAATTTTGTGGCTATGTGCACGGGTTGGGTGGTTTTTTTGAGAAACTGCCCCAGTAATTCTTCTGACAAGCCGTTACCGTAGACTTCGGCTGTGTCGAAAAAGTTGACTCCCGCGTCTAGGGATGTTTTGAATGCTGCTTCTACTTCGGCGGCGCCGTAGTTGCTGCCGTAGTTCCAAAATATTTTGTCGCCCCAAGCCCAAGTTCCGACGCACAGGGGTATGACGGGTGGGCCATTTTGTCCTAGGGTAATGGTTGTCACGGTTGGTAAATCCACAATTCTTTATTGTCTATTATTTTTATATAAATAATCGCGATCGAGCTTCTAGCCACGGGAGGAAACGCGGCTGGTGGCGGGTATCTCAGTTACTATAAATGAGTCATGCTGTGTTTATTTGAATAGTTATGTCGATCGACCCTTTGCCAGATTCTAGATTAACAGATTCCGCGACTGCTGCTATCAAAAGAGTTTCCCTCCTGACTATGTTCCGGTTGGGTTTGTTTCAGATGGGATTGGGCATGATGTCGATTTTGACGCTGGGGGTGCTCAATCGCGTGATGATTAAAGAGTTGGCGATTCCGGCTACTGTGGTGGCGGCTACGCTGGCGATGCACCAGTTTGTTGCGCCGGCTAGGGTGTGGTTTGGGCAAATGTCTGATGCTAAGCCTTTGTTTGGTCATCACCGCACGGGTTATGTATGGGTAGGAAGCGTTTTGTTTGTGATTTCTGCTTTTTTGGCGGTACAGGTGATGTGGCGCTTGGGCGGCAGTTTGGAAGCTGTAGGGTGGACTACTCCTACTTACGGTTGGGTGGGTTTGTTGGGTTTGATTTTTGCGCTTTACGGTATTGCTATTTGTTCGAGTTCGACTCCTTTTGCTGCTTTGTTGGTGGATGTTTCGGATGAGGAAGATCGATCAAAGTTGGTGGGGGTGGTGTGGTCGATGCTGATGGTTGGTATTATTATCGGGGCGATTGTTAGCAGCGGTTTGTTGAAGCAAATTGATGGGGATGTGCCGCGGGAAGTGTTGCAGGCTTCGATTAACGGTTTGTTTGTGAAGGTGCCGGCGCTTGTTTTGCTGTTGGTGGGGATTGCGACTTTTGGGGTTGAGAAAAAGTATTCGCGGTACAAAGTGCGATCGTCGGCAGTGAATCGAGAAGATAAAATTACTCTGGGAAGTGCGCTGCGGATTTTGACTGCTAGCCGCCAAACCGGTTTATTTTTTACTTTCCTGCTGATTATGACAATTTGCTTGTTTATGCAGGATGCGGTTTTGGAACCTTACGGCGGGGAAATTTTTAAGATGTCGATTTCGCAAACTACGCAGTTGAATGCTATTTATGGTACTGGTACTCTGATCGGTTTGGCTACAACTGGTTTTTTTATTGTACCGCGCATCGGCAAGCAAAATACGATTAGATTAGGTTGTTTGTCTGTGGCGGCTTGTTTTGTTTTAATTATTTTATCTGGATTTACGGGAAATCCAATTGTGTTTAAGTCAGCTTTAATGTTGTTTGGGTTAGCTTCGGGTATTACGACGACGGGTGCGCTGAGTTTGATGTTGGATTTGACTGCTGCAGAAACGGCGGGGACTTTTATTGGTGCTTGGGGTTTGTCGCAGGCGATGGCGCGTGGTGTGGCGACGGTTAGCGGCGGTGCTATTTTGGATTTGGGCAGGAGTTTGTTTGGGGTGCCGATGTTGGCTTATGGGTTGGTGTTTGCTGTGCCTGCGGTGGGTATGATTCTGGCTGTTTGGCTGTTGGGTAGGGTGGATGTTGGGGAGTTTCAGGATAATGCTAAAAGTGCGATCGCCACTATTCTTGAAAAGGATTTAGACTAAGGTTTGTAGTGAGAACTTTAGTCCTCATTCTCTTCTCGATCAAAGACTTCAGTCCTTAATACAAAAAAACTGCAAATGAAGGATTTTTGGGATTCAATTTTAAGTTTTTCTCAGACTACGGTCAAGAGAGTCGGCCAGCAGTTTTTGAAAGATTTCGGTTCTGCACAAGCAGATGAGAAGGATGATGGGAGTTTGGTTACGCAGTCTGACAATTGGGCGGATGCGGAGATTAGAAGTGCGATCGCATCTACTTTTCCCAGTCACGGAATTTTGAGCGAGGAAGGAGAACACGTTTTTCCAGATACGGAATGGTGTTGGGTTGTCGATCCTCTGGATGCTACGACTAATTTTGCTCGGGGAATTCCGATTTGGGGGATTTCTTTGGGTTTATTGTATCGCGGAACTCCGGTTTTTGGCTGCGTGCATTTGCCGCCAGTGAATCAATCTTTTCACGGTTTTTATGCAGGGGATTTGGCAGGCGACAATGTATTGGCAAATATGCCTCAAGGTGCTTTTTTGAACAATCGGCAGATTTGTCCGAGTGCTGATAAGATGAGCGGGAATCATATTTTTAATTTGTGTTCCCGGAGTGTGGGAGTCGGGCCTCATCTTCCCAGTAAAATTCGGATGTTGGGCATGGCTAGTTACAATTTTTTGACTGTGGCTTCGGGTGTGGCTATGGGAGGGGTGGAAGCGACTCCGAAAATTTGGGATATTGCGGGGAGTTGGGTAATTGTGAAAGCTGCGGGTGCGGTTTGGCTGCCACTGGAATCCCAGGCGATTTTTCCGCTGGAAGTGGGTAAAAATTACGGCAGAGTTTCTTATCCGACTTTGGTGGTGAACCGGCAGGAGTTGGTGTCGGTGTTTTTGCCATTTGTGGAGGCTTGGAAGAAGAAAAAAATGGGGTAATTTACGCGCGAGCGAAGCTATCCCGTAGGGAATCGAGCAATTATTAAATAAAACAGCACGGCAGGCGTGACGGAGGAGTCTCCCACGCCTGCCGTGCTGTTTGGAAGAAATATACCGACCGATGACCGATGGTTTAAGTATGCCTACTCTTGTCTATTTCTGCCAATCTGCGATCGGGTGGTTTTGTTTTACGTCGATCGGGTGATGCGGTGCTGGTACAAGTTGTGGTAATTTTTCAACTAGCTATTATATCTCGGAAATAAAATTATACCTGTTTTCCAGTAGAAGCACAATGGAAAATACATAGTCCTGGACGCAAAAAACCCGGTTTCTCCGAAAAATCGTGCATTTCTCGCCGCTCGATATTGACGCAGAAACCGGGTTTTTGACCCCGCGTGCGTCTAGGACTATACACTTACTGCGGTGTTGGGTGCGATTCGTTTAACCTAAAATAAGGCTTTAAATCCTTATGGGATGGTTAACCTAGCTGCATAGGCAGTTAGTGAT